>NZ_JAUBOV010000052.1:0-8433 GCF_036700405.1 Microcoleus sp. T3_D1 | reverse complement strand
AAGATGAAAATTCATCTTTTGTGGGATGGAACAGGCAAGATGCCTGTTCCACAAGATGAAAATTCATCTCTTGTGGGATGGAACAGGCAAGATGCCTGTTCCACAAGATGAAAATTCATCTTTTGTGGAATGGAACAGGCAAGATGCCTGTTCCACAAGATGAAAATTCATCTTTTGTGGAACGGGCATCTTGCCCGTTCTTAAGAAGAGTACAACATCTCAGATTCAATAAATATGGGTAGCAAAAAGACAAATAAAAGTGAACAAACCCTAGCAATTCATGCCGAAGCAATGCTGTCTGACTACGTAACTGCTGTTACTTGGTCGCCGGACGGCACAACTTTAGGAGTCTGTTCTGCTGCGGGCGAAGTGATGCTGGCGAAAGTAGGGGCAGTTAATGAATTGTCCTTGCAAACGCTACAAAGTGCTACGGAGAAATCAGCCGATTGCTTGTCTTTTTCCCGCGACAGCCAATTCCTAGCTGCGGGCGGACAAGATGGAAAAGTGCGAATTTGGCGCGTTAATTCTGGGGAATTAATGGCTGATTTGGATAACCAGCGCGTCTGGGTTGATAAGTTAGCTTGGAGTCCCAACTGCAACCAGTTAGCTTTCAGTATGGGCCGCTACGTTCAAGTCTGGAATGCTGAGGATAATGTTGTTGAAGTAACGCTGAATTTCGAGTCATCATCTATCCTTGATTTAGCATGGCATCCGATGGTTCAATATCTGGCAGTTAGCGGCTATCAAGGTGTCAAAGTTTGGCATGGTGAAGACTGGGACGAAGACCCGGAAATTTTATCAGTACCCTCCGCAACAGGTGCAGTTTCTTGGTCGCCACAAGGGGAATATTTAGCTTGCGGCAATATGGACAATACTCTAATTGTTAATGAATGGGGTAATTTTGAACCGTGGGTAATGCAGGGTTTTCCTGGGAAAGTTCGGCAGTTAGCTTGGTCGGATAAAACTAATTCCTTGGGTGCGCCTTTGTTAGCTGCTGCGAGTTCTGAAGGGATTTCAGTGTGGGAAAAACACGCTGATGAAAGTGTCGGTTGGGATTCTTGGGGGTTAGAAGTGCATGAAAATGTGGTAAATGCGATCGCCTTTCAACCTAGCACATTTTTATTAGCTTCCGCATCCGCAGACGGTCAAGTTTGTTTGTGGTACGAAGCAGAACAATTGCTGCAAATTCTAGAAGGTGCAGAGGGCGGTTTTTCCTGTCTGGCATGGCATCCCGAAGGCCAGTTTCTCGTCGCTGGTGGCTGTGGAGGCGAATTGCTGGTTTGGTCATAAATCTATGCGCGGCCAAGGGTTCGGGCGGCGGTAAGTTCGCATAACGGGCGCACCAGTTTGACCAAAACATAAACAATTGAAAACTTTAGGACTTACCCACGGGTATCCAGAAACCGGGTTTTTCGAGCGTATACTTCGTTGCAGACTGCATCGAGTAAAAAACCCGGTTTCTAAGCGTCGAAGTGCGTCCTGGAGTGTTATCCTCTCTTTCTGGTCAAAATCCCTTGAGTGGGACTGAACAGCAAAGCTACTAAAAATAACCCAAAAACAACTAATACAATTGCCGCACCAGACGGCATATTCCAATAATAGCTGAGATACATACCAGTTACGCTAGCTGTAATTCCAATAATAGCTCCTAATCCCATCATTAAATGTAGCTCTTTTACCAACAAATACGCCGTTATTCCCGGCCCGATTAACAGCGAAATTACTAACAACGCCCCCACAGTTTGCAAACTCGCAACAATCGTCAGCGTAATCGCCGAAATCATCCCCAAATAAATCCAGTTTACAGGCAAACCGCAGGCTTGCGATCCCAGGGGGTCAAAAGTATAAAATAGCAGTTCTTTATAAAACATTTTAACGGTCGCCAAAATTATCAAAGTTATGACAAAAGTCTGCTGCACGTCAGCAGGCGCAACTGACAAGATATTCCCGAACAGAAACCCGTCTAAGTCTAATTTGGTTGTCCGCAAGAGGCTAATCAGCGTGATGCTAAGTGCTAAAAATGTAGATAAAATTAATGCCATCACAGCATCAATTTTTAGGCGCGATTGTGATTGAATCCACGCCATAATCCCGGCGCTGATAATTCCCGATATAAACGCGCCGATCGAAATATTGAAACCTAAATAAAAAGCCACCGGCAATCCGGGTAATACTGAATGGGCAATCATGTCAACCATCATTCCCATTTGCTGTACAATTAAATAGGAGCCAACAACGGCGCAGAGAATTCCTAGCAAAACGCCGACGGCGATCGCATTTCGCATGAACTCGAATTTGAGGGGCTCAATTAGCAAATTTAACATTGAATTAGGTCAATAATAGGATTTTTTCAACTACAATCCACTTCACAGGCGGGACGCCCGTGCCACAGTCAATTAATTGCACAGGCAAGATGCCCGTGCCACAATTAATTGCACAGGCAAGATGCCCGTGCCACAATCCACTTCACAGGCGGGACGCCTGTGCCACATTCAATTAATTGCACAGGCGGGACGCCTGTGCCACATTCAATTAATTGCACAGGCGGGACGCCTGTGCCACAATCCACTTCACAGGCGGGACGCCTGTGCCACAATTAATTGCACAGGCGGGACGCCCGTGCCACAGTCAATTAATTGCACAGGCAAGATGCCCGTGCCACAATTAATTGCACAGGCAAGATGCCCGTGCCACAATCCACTTCACAGGCGGGACGCCTGTGCCACATTCAATTTTAAAGATAAATCTTTTTTTGGTTACGCTGACACTAAACTTAAATCGTATCCATAGGCTTTTTGAATATTGGCGGCGGTGAGGACTTCCCGCCAGGAACCAGTCGCAATTAACTGCTTGTTGAGCAATAATAAATTGTCGTACTGTTTTAAAGTTTTGCCTAAATCGTGGCTGATTACTAGCAATGTTTTATTTTCGGCTTTAAGTTCGGCAAAAATATCGAAAATAATTTCTTCTGTTGCTTTGTCGATCGCGTTAAAAGGTTCGTCGAAGAAGAATAAATCGGCTTGTTGGGCGATCGACCTCGCTAAGAAAATCCGCTGCTGCTGTCCGCCAGACAGTTCGCCAATTTGCCGATCGCGCAAATCCCACATTCCTACCCGCAGTAAAGCAGCTTTTACCAATTCTTGCGACTGCTTCGAGGGACTGCGAAACCAACCAGTCTGGACGGTTCGCGCCATCATCACCGCATTCCACACCGTAATCGGATAATCCCAGTCAATTTGCGATCGCTGCGGCACATAAGCCACCCGCGACAACTGTTGCTTCAGCAGTCGCCCCTGATATTTCACCAAACCCCGACAGGCCGGGATCAATCCCAGCATCGCTTTCACCATCGTGCTTTTCCCCGCGCCGTTGGGGCCGAACACACCGGTTAATTGTCCGGGATCTAACTGGAAATTCACGCTGTTGATGGCCGAGATTCCTCGATAATTGACAGCTAAGTCTTGCACTTCTAACATAATCCGAGATTTTGAGAACGATTCTTGTTCGTAGCTACTACAATAGGATAACTCGAAAAAGCAATAACGATTATCGTTCCAAAGGTGAAAATGTTAAAGAACTGGGCTGGAAAAAGCGGCAGATTGTGCGGTGCGGCTGTTTTGGCAATTGGCTGCGGACTGGTTGGGTGCAGTGGAGGGCAGAACGCAACCAATCCGGTGTCAGAGAGTCCGGCCGCGACTCAAACTCAAGCCAGTCCCGCCGCCAACTTGCCCAAAGTCGTCGCCACGACTGGCGTTATCTGCAACCTAACTAGAGAAATCGCTCAAAGTTCGATCGACACTACCTGTCTAATTAAGCCGGGAGACGACCCCCACGCCTATCAAACCAAGCCGGAAGACCGCAAAGCGATTGAAACGGGCAATCTGATTTTATACGGAGGCTACAACCACGAACCAAGCATCATTAAGTTAATTGAATCTAGCAGTAATTCCGCACCCAAAATCGCCGTCCACGAACTCGCCGTTCCCAAACCCCTGATGGGCGAACACGAGCACGGACACGGCGAAGAGAAAGCGGAAAACAAACCCCATGCAGAAGGCGAAAAAGTCCCTGACCCTCACGTTTGGCATAACGCTCAAAATGGCATCCGTATGGTAGAAATAATTCGGGATGAATTGATCGAAGTTTCCCCCGCCAATGCTCAACTTTTTACAAAAAATGCAGCAAGCTTAACAGATGAGTTGCAAAAAATAGATACTTGGATAAAAGCTCAAATTGCGACTCTTCCACCAGAAAAACGCAAGTTAGTAACAACTCATGATGCTCTGAGTTACTATGCCGATGCTTACGGTTTGGAGATGGCTGGAGCTTTGCAGGGTGTGACGACTGAGGAACAGCCCACCGCCGCAAGAATTGCCGAATTGTCCTCAGAAATTAAGACCGCAGGAGTGCCGACAATTTTTGCCGAAACTACAACTAATCCGAAGTTGATGGAGACTGTGGCGAGGGAGGCAAATGTCAAAATTTGGGACAAAGAACTTTACAGCGACGAGTTGGGCGGCCCCGGCACGGGTGCTGATACATATCAGGGAATGCTGAAAACTAATACTTGCGCGATTATTTCTGGCCTCGGTGGCAATTGTACTTCCTTTGCCGGAGAAACTGCACCCAATTCCAAACCCTAGACTTTCTAAAGTTCGCCTACTAGCAACCACCTTATATTTCAAGAGGGTTCAGTTAAGCTTGATCCCCCCTAACCCCCCTTAAAAAGGGGGGACAAGAACTTACTCAAAGTCAACCCCTACTCCCCTTCTTAAGGGGGATTTAGGGGGATCTCCGAGGAATAAATAGTTTTAACCCAAGCGTATTGCCTTACATTTGTTGGGTACGCAGCAAAAAGCAGCGCTGGCAATCGCAGGGGTTTTCGATTGCAAACGCTGCGTTGGCTGCGATGACTTTAAGGTGAATTTTGCTCCTCGGTACTGGGGGGTTTTTGGCCAATTCCCAATTGTTTCTTAGAGGATTTTAAGTCTTTCCAAAGCATCTTAATATCTTTATAGGCTTTCTCAGCGCTAATTTTCCCCCCTGTTTCCAGCGAGCAAATATAAGTTATTTTTTGAGCAAACTCCTGCAAGTTGGCATTAAACGCCAAGTTTTCTGGCGTGAAATCACCGTAGTAGCGATTGCGAGGATGTAAAAAATCTTCCCGCTCTTTCATTGCCCCCTCCTAATTAAACTTTTGGTATTCAACTTTTGGTTCGGTCTCTGCTGTTAATAGCACTATTTGTACTCAGTATCGCGGCGCTAACTTGCTTCTATTGTATTGCGTAAGTAGCAGTTGTGCTTTTTGGCTCTGTATTTAGTCTATTAATGCAGTCTTAACCTTAAGTTAGCTTTATTTTAACTTTTCTTTAACCTAAAAGCAAAAAAATTGGGAAATGCGCGGTTCGCATCTCCCTTTAGATATATTTGGCAGTTGGTGATTAATCTTTTGTGAAGCCGAATATTTATTTGTTGCACTCGCAGCCGGTGTGGCCGCAGCCTTGGCCGTTGGGGTGCCCGTTAGCGCAAGCACTGGAACAGTATGTTTTGCCGTCTTTTTCAATGGCTTCGCTGGGGCTGACCACGCACGAACATGAAGGACAGGCACATTTTGTTTGGGTGGCGGTAGTCATTTGAGCTTCTCCTGGTGGGGTTGTTTATCTCTACTAATATCTGAACACATATTCAGATATTAGTCAAGGGAATGTAAAAGTTTTGTTACAAAAGGTTTGTCGATCGCACTAAAATGAAAATGAGAATTAAAACTAGCCGGGAAAAGATGTCACCCAACTCTGCTGTTAATGGAGCGATAAGTCAGCCTCCCGCACAAAACGATACACCAATGTGCGATCGACCGCACTTGGTTGACAGTGTGCGGGCCGGGGACATCCAAACACAAGTTCTCAACACCGCAAAAGCTCAGCGGATGGCTGAGTTTTTCAGTCTTTTGGGAGATGCGAATCGGCTGCGGCTGCTGTCGGTTTTGGCAAAACAAGAACTGTGCGTGTGTGACTTAGCTGCGGCGTTGAGTATGAGCGAGTCAGCAGTATCGCACCAGTTGCGGGCATTGCGGGCGATGCGGTTGGTAAGTTACCGCAAGGTTGGGAGACAAGTTTTTTATAGTTTACTCGATCGCCACGTTTTTGAACTTTACCAAGCCGTCGCCGAACACTTAGACGAAGAATAATCTTTTGGGCATTGGGCAAACAGGGCATTGGGCAAACAGGGCATTGGGCATTGATAATGGATGTCAAATTCTGTAGGGGCGGCTTTTACGAATAATCTCGGCCTAATACCAATAATCTCGTAAACCCGCCCTCACCCAACTCAATATCAATCTTGGACGGTGTGGCCCGTAGCAACAACCGCCTGTGTAATTGATTCTTCAGAAGCTTGAGCCTCAACCGTAACAGTCTTAGCTGCGACATCCACATTGACAGTAGCTTCGGAGTCAACAGTTTTGATGGCTTTGGTAATTGTATCACCGCAGCCGGAACAGACGATCGAGGGAACGTTAAGTAGTATTGCCATAATTAAGCAAAATTTCGTAGATGACAGTATTATTTTTTATTTTAATCTAAATTCGTGAAACACGCGCTTTCCCCGATTCCGGCAGGGGTTTAAACCCCTGCCTCAAAGCTCAATTCGGTTAAAACTGATATGTTGCACCATTCTCAATTAGCCTTTTATGAACAGGCAAGATGCCTGTTCCACAAGAAAATCTACTCTTTGTGGAACGGGCCGGAGAGCCCGTTCTTGAGAATGGTGCAAGATGTGAGTTAAAACTGATATGTTGCACCATTCTCAATTTATGAACAGGCAAGATGCCTGTTCCACAAAAGATAAATTTTATTGTGGAACAGGCATCTTGCCTGTTGCTGACAATGGTGCAAGATATCGGTTAAAACCGAATGTAGAGTTTGACGTTAAAAATTATAGATTATTTCCTACTAATATCACTTCAAACTTAATACCTCAGAGTGCACATTAATATCGGGTATGCAGCGGCCAACGGCGGCGGCTACAGGCCGCAAACTCGCAACTAAATCAATCATATCTGGTAAAGAAAGAGCTTGCCGCGCGTCAGAAACGGATTTTTCCGGTTGCGGGTGACATTCAATAATTAATCCGTCTGCACCGCAAGCAACCGCTGCTTTGGCTAGTGGTGCGACTAATTCTCGCTTGCCGACGGCGTGAGAAGGGTCTACTATTACTGGCAAATGAGTTAACTGTTTCAGCGCTACGACTGCACCTAAATCTAATACATTCCGGGTGTAATTGTCGAAGCTGCGGATGCCTCTTTCGCAGAGAACTACATGAGGATTTCCGTGACTGAGAATGTATTCGGCGGCCATCACAAATTCTTCGATTGTGGCTGACAAGCCGCGTTTTAGCAGGACGGGTTTTCCGGCTTGACCGATCGCCTTTAGTAACTCGAAGTTTTGCATATTCCGACTGCCTAGTTGCAGCATATCAGCATAGGTGACAACTGGATCGATTTGGGCGATCGACATTACCTCTGTCACCACGGGTAAACCGTAACGCCGGCTGACATCGGCTAAAATTTCCAGTCCCTCAATTCCCATGCCTTGGAAAGCATAGGGAGATGTGCGAGGTTTGTAGACTCCGCCTCGCAAAGCTTGCACGGATGCGGCGGATAGTTGGCGGGCGACTGTTTCCATTTGTGCGGAACTTTCGACGGTACAGGGGCCACCGATGATTAATAATTCTGTGCCGCCGACTGAGACTGTTTCTGAGAGTTTGACAATTGTTTGGTGTTCGGGATGAGATTTGGTGACGAGTTTGGCTTCTAACATGAGGGAATTTTCCTGGGAAATTTAAGTGGGTGGTTGACAACAAAAAACCCGGAACTTTTAAGAGTTCCGGGTTGGTGCGAAAAGACAGCGCGACAATTTACCCAGAACTCTTGTTGGGCCAAAAATAAAAGCTGTTGTACCAGTTACTAAATAATGTCATTGCTGTTTTCGCTTGTACTCGATTGGTTGTTGGGGAAAGAAGTAGAAAAAACAAAACCGCAGGTGTTAATCTGCGGTTCGCCCGGATGTTCACAGTGAATTGTAAATTCACTCCGGGCGAACTTGGGGGTACCAAAAATAAAAATAGCTGTTGGCTGTGAACTTGGCTGTGAACATAGCTGAAGTGCTGCGATTTGTGGGTTAAACACAATACTATTCGATAACCTAGCACAGACTGGTAGCAATGTCAAGCATTTTTTTGCAAAATGTATGGAAACGGCAATGGCGTTTAAGTCGCAATACGGTTCAGTTAAGGAAAATTGTAGCGAAAATGTTGGGTTTCTATTTTGAGAAAAAGATTTGTAGGGGCGGGTTTCACAAACAATCATCGTCAATAATCCACAATCTCGTAAACCCGCCCCCACCCAACGGTAAATCGATATATACGTTTGGAGGA
>NZ_JAUBOV010000175.1:0-2789 GCF_036700405.1 Microcoleus sp. T3_D1 | reverse complement strand
AACGTCTTAAGTTTAACTCCAATTAGGTAACTTAATATTTTGTTACATAGATTGGTTTTTTCCCGCCTACCTACTTAGCTTGTTCTTTAGTATCCGCATTAATGTATACTGAAACCGTAGCTATTGCCGCCAGCAATACTCCCAAATCGTCCGTAAATCCGATGCCGACTAATACATCGGGAATGGCATCGACAGGAGATATAAAATACGTCAAAGCTCCAACTACAACTCCTTTTGCCCAAGCAGGCACGTTTGGGTTCTGAGCCGTATAGTAGAGAATCAAAGCTTTTTCAACTACTTCTCTTCCTGCGGTTAAAGCAAAGTTTTTAAGTTTAGTCCAAAAACTTTCATCTGAATAGTTAACTTTGGGGTTGCTGAGGTTTGTTGTGGTTCCTTTTCGGTCGATCAAATCGAGAGGAATGCCCTTAGTTTTAAGCTGGGAAACAGCAGACTTGAAGGAGGCTGATGCCTGATTTTTATTAGGGCCGGCCTCCCGTATTTGTTTCATGTCTGCGATGAATTCCTGCATGGCTGGGATTTGCAAGTCGGAAACCGCCAGCAGTTTTTTTGCGGATTGGATCGCCTCGCTTTCTGCGGGATGCAGCGTCTTATTTGCGCCAGCAATGTTAATTAAAAAATACATGACTCCCAAACGCAGCGGTTCTTCTGACTTGCTGAGTGTTTGCAAACAGTCGCCCAGGGATGGGGGACTGGCTGTGTAGGATTGGATTTGAGCCTTTGCAGAGTCAGAAAATTTGTCTAAATTTATGGTTTTAAACAACAAATCTAGTTCGTCAATATCAACGGAACCATCGGCGGCTGCGATCGCAAACAAAGAACCATAAAAAGCTAAAAGTTCGCTTTCTGAGGAGGTGGCAAAAATATCTCTCTCGGACATGATGGTACTTCGATCGCGACGCTTTGCATTTTACCACAAAACTCAGCGCGCCATGATTTCAGAAACCGGCAATAATTTTAGGGAGGATGACACAATGGAGAATTTTTTATGAAAGTTGCGATCGTCGGCTGTGGCTATGTGGGTACTGCGACAGCCAAACATTTACGCGGCAAATCTGATTGTACCGTGACGGCGACAACTACCACGGCGACGCGAGTAGTGGAGTTGGAGGGTGTCGCGCAGCGGGTAGCCGTGCTCAAAGGAAATGACAAGGATGCAATGACGGCTGTACTGCAAGAACAAGATGCTGTTATGCTGTGCGTAGGTGCTCCAAATTCTCAGGCTTATCGGGAGAGTTATTTAGATACTGCGACAACTTTAGTATCGGTTTTACAGCAGATCCCGACAGTAAAGCAGGTTATTTATACGGGTACTTATTCTGTGTATGGCGATCGCCAAGGTGAATTGGTAAATGAAGAATCACCCGTCGCGCCTGCTAATCCAAATGGTGAAATTCTCGCCGAAACAGAACGGGTTTTATTAGCAGCATCGAGTCCAAATCTTCACGTCTGCATTCTCCGTTTGGGTGGAATTTACGGGCCTGGGCGAGAATTAGTTAAAATCTTTAGAGGTTGGGCTGGGAGCACTCGTCCCGGTAAGGGGGAAGATGCTACTAATTGGGTGCATCGAGATGATATTGTTGGGGGGTTAACCTTTGCTTTGGAAAATCGATTGCAGGGAATTTACAATTTAGTCGGGGATGTGTCGCTATCTAGTGGTGAATTGCTCGATCGCATTTTTGAAACTCATAATTTGCCTCAAGTTTCTTGGGATGGAAGTCCTAGCGTGCGGCCTTATAATGCGAGGGTGTCGAATCAAAAGATTAAGGCGGCTGGTTATCAGTTTGTTCATCCTGAAATTAGGGAGTTTTAGTTGGGCGATCGCTCTTTTGTTAAACCGCATATTTTTCACAGGCGGGACGCCCGTGCCACAAGGAACGCGGATGGACGAAAGGGCGATATTCACCGCTTTAGATTTTTTCCCTAACCCAAATTCTAAATGATTTCAGTAATGCAATTTCTCCCATTGTTTTAGTCTGCTCAAAAAACCTACTCATTTCTGTTGATGATAAAAAGGGAAAAGCAATACTGAAATTGCCTTCAACATAGTCCTCGGAAGCTAACTGATAAAATTTTAAAACTCGCCCGTTATATCTCCAGAGTTCGGGTACGCCAAGTGCCGAGTAAATTCCTGACTTATTAATTGAACTGCTGGTAATATCTATTTCAATTGCCAAGTCGGGCGGTGGGGCAGTTTCTAAGTCTAGTTCTTGCCTGCCTCTGACTGCTGGTTCACTTTGAATATAATAACAATTGTCAGGTTCTATACCCTTTTTAGCCTGTTCTTGCTTGAGAGTCATTGAGCCAGCACTTTTGATTTCAATGCCGAGTTCTTCTGCTAAAATGAAAATGAAGCGATCGGACTGAATCTTGGGATTTTCATGTTCGTATAAAGGACTCATAATTTCCAACATCCCGTTATCATAAGCTATGCGATAACCTCGCTTATCGCCTATTTCTTTGAGCAACGTTTCAAAGGTTGACCAGCTAATGTTTTCTAGCAGTGTTCTCTGTTCGGCTAAACTTGAAGTAGTAGCAATCATCTCAAAATCTCCTTGAGCTGAGAAAACTCTAGTTTTATTTTACCACAGGCCCAGATACTATCAAAAAGGGGGTTCTTTTTTTGAACCGCAGATGCAGGCGGATAGACGCTGATGAACGCGGATGGATGAAAGGGCGATCGCACTTCACTTAGGAGCATCTCAGTTTTGCATTTACAGTGCGAGCGTCCCCGCTCGCGTATTGTACAATACGCGAGCGGGGACGCTCGC
>NZ_JAUBOV010000051.1:36874-55079 GCF_036700405.1 Microcoleus sp. T3_D1 | reverse complement strand
AACTGTCAACTGTCAACTGTCAACTGTCAACTGTCAACTGTCAACTGTCAACTGTCAACTGTCAACTGTCAACTGAAACTTTTTATTCGATCGCACCGACGGTACAAACTGCTGCAAATAAATTTTTTGCCACAATATAGAAAAACTGCTCCCTATTTGGCTTAAGCTATCAAATTGAGGAATTAATTTAGATTCTCGGCGCTTGTCTACAGCAGCGAGCGCCGAAAAAAATACAGCTAATACTAACAAAAATACCACCATCACACTAAAGAAAATAGTCCAATAAACTAGAAATTCGCTTGTGTAGCTGACCCCGAATATCCAGTTAATCACTAAATCCGATAAATACAAAAACAGCCCTACTGAAAACCCCACCGCGAACAAGAGCCACGTCCACCTAAACATATCTGTTGCAGTCTTGCTATTTTTGGACACAGAAAGTTCTAACTCTCTAATTTGGCTGTTAATATTTGATGTGACTTCATACAAGGTAGACTGCAAAGAATCTCTGATATAATTGAGTTCATTGTCGAGGTTTATGCACTGCTCGGAGGTACTTTTATCCAAGCTCAGGTTTTGAATTTTTTTGCGGTGCGCCGCCAGTTTATTGTCTAGAGTGTAATCCCATTTTTCCAGCCGATCTACCGTCAAATACAAAAGTTCCCTATTAGCATCTAACAAGCTCTGGCAATTTATGATTGATTTAACTAACTTGCTGAGATTGTTGATATGCTCTTCTAGAGTATGTTGGTATTCCCTTTGTTTAGCTGACAAGAAACTTGCGAGTTCGACCTCCCGATCGCCACACAGCGCCAAAGCCTCACAATACAAGTCGTCAATTTCCATTTTACCGAAATACAGTGACGCTTTGTACTCCTCGATTTCGGGAAGAGTCAGGGATTCTAAAGGCTGATATTTTACATTAAATTTATATAGGAGCGCTGTCAGAATCTGCGCCGCTTTTCGCTCCAGCTTGTCTTTATAGGGTTGTAAAATAATTGCAGCTAGATTTTTAACTCTCGCTTCCGGGTGGTTCAGAAAATCAAATATTTTGGCAAGTATTTTGGAGAATTCCAAGTTATTAAAATTAGTTTCCGCAACTTCCAAAAAGTTTGTTACCGCTGCATCGTTTTCGGTATTCAATTTGTACGGGCCCCTAAGTGCGATCGCCGCAAATACTCGATCGATCCAAAACAGATATTCCTCGCAATCCATTGGCAGGCTAGGCAGCAGCCAGCTAGGGCCGTACACCCAAAAATCGAGACAATTCTCATATTCCTTACCGCTGTCATTTCTGCTGCAGTCGCCGAAAGCAAATTTGTTGCTTGCTAATAGTTGAATTTGCTCTTCTACAACCAGCCGCTCAATTTCCCCTGCATTGATTGTGACATTGACAGCACCTTCCTTGCCTTGCCCTGCTTCATCCAACCAAATTGACTTAATACTAACAGCCGCAGACCACCGAATTAAAGGAGTCGATCCCCCTCGCGCTTCCTGTTCTAACGCCGCCAGCAGATTTTTGCTAAAATTACTTGATCTAGCCGTTCTCTCACTTGATATCAGCCCCTCTCGCACCTTCCCAAATGCCTGAATTGCCAAAGCGCGAAACAGCAAATTCGGATGCGGTTTTCTGACGGATTCCGGTATATTTTCTCTGAATATTCCGCTGTTGGGTACGCCCAAAACTTCAGCAAAAGGCTCGATGCCGCACTGTTGCAGGAATTTTTCAACTAGGTTTATTCTTTGCCAAGGTTGAGTATCTTTAGTGAGAGAGAAGATTAGCGCTGTGCCGCTGCACCCCATTGACTCAGGGATGTTAGTGCGATCGAGTTTCCACATATTGCTCGTCATAATTTGTCGCCATGACAATTGCTAGATATGGAGGCCGTTGTTGGATGCTGAATTCAGCATTACATTTACTGTGGCTTTTTGTCAATATTAGTCCTGGACGCATAGGGAGTTATAAACCCGCTTTCACGAGTAAATTTCTCCTAACTAAAGCCCGGATTTTTCTTATAAACCGGGTTGAGCAAGGCAAAGGCGCGCCCCGAACTAAATATGGATCGTGGATTAAATAACAAAAAATGCTACAAAAAATGCAACTTATTTAATTCTCATTCCTATATAATTTTGCAGTAATCGGTGAAATGTCAAAATTTTAGGTTGAGTCACGAAACCCAACCTACTCTAGTCATTTTTTTGTCGGAGCTTTTAAGATTTGGTCGCTTACCATTTTGTCAACGATTAAGTCACTGATAATTTGAGCTCCGTGGGAGGTAAAGTGCAAGCCGTCATTATTTTTTACATAGCCTCGCTTACCCGATTTATTAGCAACTACTGGAACAAATTTTCCGGCTTGTCCAAATGTCTCCCAAGTAGAAACAAATTCGATTTTGGATGAAGATTTGCTGGCAGTTTTATAAATATTGTTCATGATGGGAAAAGCTTTGAGATACGAAGATTTGTTAGGCATCGATTGACCGACCCAATACACTTTTCTCACGGATGACGAATCAAGTAAATTGGCATATCTTTCAACTCTTTCTTGATAAGCTTTTTGCCATTCTTGGGTCATAACAGCCCAGGCTTTTCCTTGAGAATCAATGATATTTTGACGGTCATTGGTTCCAAACAAAACTATCACTACATCCGGCTGGTAATTATTAATAATTTGGCGACTTCTGGCATACCAATCATAATAATCAATCCGATTTAATCCGGTCGATACCTTGTAGTCAATTTTCGTATCGGCGATATTGTATTTTTTCTTAAGAGTGTACTGGAGTTGAATTCCTAAGTCGAACATTACGGAATCTCCAATAAATAAAAATCTGCGATAAGGTCTGGTCAGTTTAGGTTTAGCTGGGGTTGGTTTTTTAGCTGGGGTTGGTTTTTTAGCATTAGCCGGCTTTGGGGGTTTAACGGCCGCTTTTGTTTCGGTTTTGACAGGAGGAAGTTCTGATTCTTTGGGGAGGCTATCGAAGTTAATATCTTTAATTTTCCTCCAAAAATCTTGTTCGGATTTGCGGAAACCTTCTATTTTTATCTGGCGCGCGGCTTGTTTAATTTCTGCACTGGCGAAAGGAGTTGAAGCAAAGCTTTTTAGAAATAATGATAAGTTTGAAAATATTAAAGTGAGAATTACAGACGTAAGAATCAGCAAAATTTCCCGGTCTTTCATCTTTTTTAGAAATTAAAATAAATAAAAGGCGCGACGGTACTTGGCCCCAACATCAAGATAGTATACACGAGCAGCGAAACTAAGACAACCCGAAAGAAAATGTTTTTTAATGACAATACGGTTTGCAATAGTTCGGAGATGCGATCGCCCCACAAGTTGATCGCGCCGATGACTGCAATTACTAAATACAATTGCCAGAAGTTAAATTGAAAAGTTGCGACGGCAGGGTGGACAATTCCTTGAAAAAAACTCATCGCAGTTTCCCAGTTGGGAGTGCCGAAAAATACCCAGCTACAAGTAACAAAAGTAAATGTTAGCAGCCAACTGCAAAATTTAGCAAATCTGGGAAAGGCATAGTCTAATTTAAAGTGGATAGCTTGGGGGATATCTTTACATAAATGGTTGACAATTAATCCTAAACCGTGAATTGCTCCCCAGAAAATAAAGTTTAAACCGGCGCCGTGCCACAATCCACCGATCGCCATTGTCATCAGTAAATTTACGTACTTCCTCAACTTGCCGTATTTGTTGCCGCCAAAGGGAAAGTAAACGTAATCCCTCAGCCACTCGGAAAGACTGATGTGCCACCTTTTCCAAAATTCTTGCAGGCTGAGCGATCGGTATGGCATATTAAAGTTGGCAATGGGTTTAAAACCCAGCAAACAGGAGATGCCGTTGGCTAAATCCGAGTAGCCGCTGAAATCTACGTAAATTAGACAGGAATAGGAAATTGCCGCGAGGATTAAATCGATGCTGCTGTACTGCTGGGGGACTTTGAATGGCAAGTCAGTGAAGTTAAACAAAAAGCTCGATAAAGTATATTTTTTGAAGAGTCCAGACAAAATCAAAACTATAACTTCTTCAATTTTATAGTCGTATTTTTCCGGTGAATTTAGCTGCCAGTAAAATTCGCGAGCTCGCGAGATTGGCCCGGAGGCAATTTGCGGAAAATAGGTAATGTAGGCGGCATAGTCTACAAAATTCGGACAAGGGATTTTTTGCTGGTAGCAGTCGATTAAATGGGAAATTATTCTAAAAGTGTAGAAAGACACGCCGACGGGGGCGATAATTTGCAAAACTGGAAAGTCGGCGGGAATTTGTAGCTGATTCAGTACCTCAAATAAGGAAGTTACAAAGAAGTTGCAATATTTAAAGATGCCGAGATAGCCAATGTTGAAAACTAAGCCGGAGATGAAAGCTATTTTTTTATACTTACTGTTGCCGAGAAGCCGGAGAATGATATAATTGTAGACTGTAGAGAGAATAAGGAGCAATAGAAAGTCAACACTCCAAAAGGAATAAAATAATAAACTCGAAACTAACAAGACAATTTTATACAAATCGACTTGGGGTTTCACAGACACGAGCAGGCTAAAAATAATTAGGAAAAATACTAAAAATTGGTAAGTGGGAAATAGCATATATCTCAGCCGATAAAAAATCTTGTTTGTGGCAATATTTTTATAAGTACGGCCACCCAACCTATCCCGCAGGGAATCGCCAGAGTCTGTCTGAACTCATATGTTGCACCATTGTCAGTTAGCCTTTTATGAACAGGCAAGATGCCTGTTCCACAAGAAAATTTATCTTTTGTGGAACGGGCATCTTGCCCGTTCTGGAGAATGGCGCAAGATGTGAGTCTCACCGCAGCAAATTTCGGGGTGGATTACGGACTGTAAGCTTTTTCAATCTTGTCAATTATTTCACAACTTCCGCCCTAGTTAACCGCACTCATAAATTCATAATCCTGTTTAAAGATTATGATGGTTGTGAGACGATGTATTAACGGATAACAACAGGAATCCCCTTGATTGCGAGGAACCAACGTGCAGCCAACAGACCCTAGCAAATTTACAGATCAAGCCTGGGAAGCCATTGTCAAATCCCAGGATGTAGCCCGCCGCTTTGCCAATCAGCAGCTAGAGGTTGAACATTTAGCCATCGCCCTTCTCGAACAGCAAGGCCAGGCCAACAGCATTCTCAGCAAAGCTGGAGTCGATGCCCCCCGCTTGGCCCAGCAGTTAGATGCTTTTGCCAAACGACAGCCCAGAGTTGCCAACGCTGACCAACTATACCTCGGTCGCGGCTTAGAAGTTATGTTAGATGTTGCCGAGGCCACCAGGGCGACTTGGCAAGATAATTTTATCGCCGTTGAACATTTATTAATTGGCTTAGTAGAAGACGAACGAGTCGGCCGCAGGTTGCTGACAAAAGGCGATGGGCCGCCGGGTCGCCCCGGTTACGATCGCAAACCCCCAGCCGGTACACTCGATCGACCAAAACTCGAAGAAGCGATCAAATCTGTCCGCGCCACTACTAAAACCCAAGAAAAAAAATCCGAAACGGGGAAAGCCAGCCGCAGCAATGCTAAAGCCCAAGATCAAGATGGGGAAGCTAACTCCGAGGCCCTCAGCAAGTACGGCCGCGATTTGACAGAAGCCGCCAAAGCCGGCAAACTCGACCCAGTAATCGGCCGCGACGAGGAAATCCGCCGCGTGGTACAAGTTCTTTCCCGTCGCCAAAAAAACAATCCAGTGTTAATTGGCGATCCCGGAGTCGGAAAAACTGCGATCGCCGAAGGTTTAGCCCAACGAATTGTCAACGGCGACGTACCGGAATCTTTGAAAAATCGCCAGCTATTCAGCCTCGACATGGGCAGTTTAATTGCTGGGGCAAAATTCCGGGGCGAATTTGAAGAACGGTTGCGGTCTGTCCTGCGGGAAGTCATCGATTCCGACGGGCAAATTGTCCTATTTATTGACGAATTGCACACCGTTGTCGGGACTGGCGGCGGTGGCAGTTCCGGTTCGGGAATGGATGCGGGAAATTTGTTAAAACCCATGTTGGCCAGAGGCGAATTGCGCTGCATCGGCGCTACAACTCTCGACGAATTCCGCAAGAATATTGAAAAAGATCCTGCCTTGGAACGCCGCTTTCAACAAGTATTTGTCGGCGAACCCAGCGTAGAAGATACTGTTTCGATTTTGCGCGGATTGAAAGACCGTTACGAACGCCACCACGGGGTAAAAATTACTGATTCGGCCCTGGTAGCTGCTGCAACTCTGTCTTTCCGCTATATTTCCGATCGCTTTTTGCCGGACAAGGCGATCGACCTTGTAGATGAAGCGGCCGCCCACTTGAAAATGGAGATTACCTCTAAACCTGTGGAATTGGAAGGCATTGACCGCCGGGTGATGCAGTTGGAAATGGAAAAATTGTCGATCGAAGGCGAAGGCAAAGGTGCTCTAGCCCCTGGGCTCGGCTTCCGCGTCGAACGCATCACATCGGAGATTGACATTTTAAAAGTCAAGCAGGAAAAATTGTCCTCTCAGTGGTTGGGCGAAAAGCAGTTGTTGGATGCAATCAATAAATTGAAAGCAGAAGAAGACCAACTGCGAGTCCAAATCGAACAAGCAGAAAGGGCTTACGATTTGAATAAAGCCGCACAGTTAAAGTATGGCAAGTTGGAAACTGCGGTGCGCGATCGCGAAGCCAAAGAAGCGGAACTTTTGAAACAGCAAGCTCAAGGTTCTTCCCTGCTGCGGGAAAAAGTTACTGAGGGCGATATTGCGGAAATTGTCGCCAAATGGACGGGCATTCCGGTTAACCGATTGTTAGAATCCGAACGCCAAAAATTGCTGCAATTGGAAAAACACTTGCACCAAAAAGTCATCGGTCAAGAGGAAGCTGTAACAGCCGTGGCGGCGGCAATTCGGCGCGCTAGGGCGGGTATGAAAGATCCGGGGAGGCCGATCGGCTCTTTCTTGTTTATGGGCCCCACAGGCGTCGGCAAAACTGAGTTAGCGCGGGCGTTGGCGGAGTTTTTGTTTGACAGCGATGATGCGATGATCCGCATCGATATGTCGGAATACATGGAGAAGCAAAACGTTTCCCGGTTGGTAGGAGCTCCTCCCGGATATGTCGGTTACGATGAAGGGGGACAACTTTCCGAAGCAGTGCGGAGACATCCTTATTCGGTAGTGCTGTTTGACGAAGTTGAAAAGGCGCACCCCGATATATTTAACATTTTGTTGCAAGTGTTGGATGACGGCAGAATTACCGATTCTCAAGGTCGAGTGGTTGACTTTAAAAATACCGTAATTGTGATGACCAGCAATATCGGCAGCGACCACATTTTAGACGTGTTTACTAAGAAGGAAAAAACCGTCAAAAAACCTGCTAGTCGGAAGCAGGAAACGAAAGATTTGTCAAGTCAAAAGACAGATTATAAAGTCGCTGCCGACGGTACTGTTGAGGTGTCGGCCGAGCGAGTCGATGTTGATACTGTAACTAAGAGTGAAAACAAGACTGAAAACAAGAGCGAAAATGAAAATTTATTGACTCAAGAACGGGAGACAGACCAAGAGTACGAACAGATGTTAAAACGGGTGATGGCAGCGCTGCGATCGCACTTCCGGCCCGAATTTCTCAATCGGGTGGACGAGATAATTTTGTTCCACACTTTGAGCAAGATCGAACTGCGGCAAATAGTCAGCATTCAAGTGAAGCGGATCGAGCGTTTGTTGGCCGAGCAAAAAATCACTTTGGAACTGTCGGATGCGGCGAAAAACCATATCACAGATGTTGGTTACGACCCGGTTTACGGCGCTCGTCCCTTGAAACGCGCTATCCAGCGGGAGTTGGAAAACCCGCTGGCTAACAAGATTCTGGAAAATGCGTTTGTCGAGGGTGATACAATTGCGATCGACTGCGAAAATAACTCTTTGCAATTTCGCAAAAAAGAGTCTCGTCCGGCGCTAGCAGGTAACAGTTTGTAGTTGCTGAATAGTTAGGAACAGGCAAGATGCCTGTTCCACACACAATCCATTTTCTTGTGGAACAGGCATCCTGCCTGTTATTGAAAATTAGCAACAGGCTTTTCGGCCTGTTCCACAAATAATAAGTCTTCTTGTGGAACAGGCCGAAAAGCCTGTTATTGAAAATTAGGAACAGGCATCCTGCCTGTTATTGAAAATTAGGAACAGGCTTTTCGGCCTGTTCCACAAATAATAAGCCTTCTTGTGGAACAGGCCGAAAAGCCTGTTATTGAAAATTAGGAACAGGCTTTTCGGCCTGTTCCACAAACCATCAATTTTCTTGTGGAACAGGCATCCTGCCTGTTATTGAAAATTAGCAACAGGCAAGATGCCTGTTCCACACACAATCAATTCTCTTGTGGAACAGGCATCCTGCCTGTTATTGAAAATTAGCAACAGGCAAGATGCCTGTTCCACAAACCATCAATTTTCTTGTGGAACAGGCATCCTGCCTGTTATTGAAAATTAGCAACAGGCATCCTGCCTGTTATTGAAAATAGTGAAACCTGTTACTTGATATCAAGAATTAGACATGGTGCGGCTGCCATAGGCATCCATGCTGTAGGCGGGAACGCGAACGCTGTAATCCATCTCTGTTGCTGTGATTGCTACAGCCAATTTTTCAAAAGACTCATCGTTCCAATTCCGCTCGTGGATAGGCTTTGACTGTTCGCCCAGGAAATATGCTTGAGTGCCAATTACTGAGGCTGCTACCCAACCGACGATTAAAAGAGCGATTACAATAGTCATTTTTACTTTTTCCTTAACTTTTGTTGCTTTATGTAAACTAATGTAACGAAAATTAGCAATCAACGTCAAGGTACTGTAATGTCGTGACAACCGTCCGGCAGGTAGTAAATACCGCACCTAATCCTGAGTCTGTAGGGTGTGCTTAGTGT
Source organism: Microcoleus sp. T3_D1 (assembly GCF_036700405.1). NCBI lineage: Bacteria > Bacillati > Cyanobacteriota > Cyanophyceae > Oscillatoriales > Microcoleaceae > Microcoleus > Microcoleus sp. T3_D1. Next base: position 46,182 of record NZ_JAUBOV010000051.1, on the reverse strand, counting down.
CAACAAGGGCTCGATCACCCTGGCGCCCCCCTTAATAAGGGCAGGGCGGTTTCATTCTCGGTAGGGGCAATCCCCTGTGGTTGCCCCCATGTCCCAAACGCCTGTGAAATCGTCTGTGGGTGGGGGCGGCCACTCTTGGCACCGCCCCTACAAAAGCCTGATTTTGGTGAGAATGAAACCGCCCTGCCTTAATAAGAGGGGGGGACAAGAGTGTTCTCAAAGTCAACCCCTACTCCCCTTATCAAGGGGGATTTAGGGGGATCTAGACTGGGCTACCCGCGAGAGATACAGAGGGGTTTCAGGCTTAAGTTGACACGCTTTGGTAGGGTGGGCACCGCGCATCGGTAGCTAGCACAGTACCCGGATTGTGAACTGTATCCGAAATAGCAAAACAGATTGTTGAGAGTTTATAGTTAAGAAATTATAAGTTTTGCGTTAATAAATTACGATTAAAAGTCTGCGGCTGGCATGATGAATAGCGGCCCAATTATAAGTTATGATTTATCAGTTTGGATTGGAACTAAGAAATCCCAATTACCAAACTTTAAGTACAAATTACTAATTACCAATCATCGCTACAAATCATGCCAAACTCAATGTTAAATAACGACCCGTTGTGGTTCAAAGACGCGATTATTTACGAAGTACCAGTTCGCGCTTTTGCCGACAGCAATGCAGACGGGATCGGCGACTTTAGAGGACTGACAGAAAAACTGGATTACCTGCAAAACTTGGGAGTAACAGCAATTTGGGTACTGCCATTTTTTCCCTCGCCGCTCCGAGACGACGGCTACGATACATCTCACTATACTACGGTCAATCCGATTTACGGCACATTAGAGGACTTTAAAGACCTTTTAGAAGCAGCGCACCAGCGGGGAATTCGAGTCATTATTGAGTTGATTGTCAACCACACTTCCGACCAGCACGCTTGGTTTCAGCGAGCGCGCCGCGCCCCAAAAGGCAGTAACGAAAGAGATTTTTATGTGTGGAGCGACACGCCGGAAAAATATCAAGAGGCTCGGATTATTTTCAAAGATTTTGAAACATCTAATTGGGCTTGGGATGCGGTAGCAAAAGCTTATTACTGGCACCGTTTTTATGCCCACCAACCAGATCTGAATTACGACAATCCCGCCGTCCGCCAAGCCATCTTAGATGTGGTAGATTTCTGGTTGGCGCTGGGAGTAGACGGACTGCGGATGGATGCGGTGCCTTACCTTTACGAGCGCGAAGGTACTAACTGCGAAAACCTGCCAGAAACTCACCAATTCCTGAAGCAATTGCGGCAGCACGTAGATGAGAAATTCCCGAACCGGATGCTGCTGGCTGAGGCGAATCAGTGGCCGGAGGATGCGGTTGAATATTACGCTGCTGGCGATGAATGTCACATGAACTTTCATTTTCCGTTGATGCCGCGTTTATTTATGGCTTTGCATATGGAAGATAGCTTCCCCATTAGCGACATTCTCCAGCAAACTCCACATATTCCCAATAATTGTCAGTGGGCATTATTTTTGCGGAATCACGATGAATTGACGCTGGAAATGGTGAGTGATGAAGACCGAGATTATATGTATCGGGTTTACGCTCAAGACACTCAGGCGAGAATTAATTTGGGCATCCGCCGCCGCTTGGCTCCTTTGATGGGAAATAACCGCCGCCGCATCGAGTTGATGAATGCTTTGCTGCTGTCTCTTCCGGGTACGCCGGTGCTTTACTACGGCGATGAAATTGGCATGGGAGACAATATCTATTTGGGCGATCGCAACGGGGTGAGAACTCCGATGCAGTGGAGCGGCGATCGCAATGCCGGTTTCAGCCGTGCTAACCCGCAACGGCTGTACGCGCCGCCAATTGTTGACCCTGAATATCACTACGAATCTGTTAACGTGGAAGCGCTGCGGGCGAATCCGAGTTCTCTTTGGTGGTGGATGAAACGCCTAATTGCAATTAGGCAGCGCTTCCAAGCATTCGGTCGCGGAACTTGCGAGTTTCTGTACCCGGAAAACCGCAAAGTTTTAGCTTTTGTACGCACTTATCAAGACGAACACATCCTCGTAGTGGCTAATTTGTCACGCTTCGTCCAGACGGCAGAATTAGACCTTGGCCCCTTTAAAGGTGCTGTTCCGGTGGAGATTTTCGGTCGCACTGAGTTTCCTGCCGTTGGCGAACAGCCTTACTTTTTGAGCTTGAGCCCTCACACTTTTTACTGGTTTACTCTTACTGCTAAACACGAAGATTTTTCTTCGCACGGTCATCCTACAGACTTGCCTAGTTTGGCGGTGATAGGCAATTGGAAAACTGCTTTTGCTACAAGTCAGTTAAGCGATATGCTGCTCAATCTTTTGCCGGGATACCTGCGGCGCAATCGCTGGTTTAGCGGTACAGACCGGACAATTCAATCATTAGAAATAAGTGATGTTGTACCGGTTGAATGTAAAGATAGTGCGGGGGAGCAATCTCAAGTTTACATTCTGTTCTTGCAGTTGAATTATACTGAAGGTATGCCGGAAACTTACGTTTTGCCTTTAGGGTGGGAAGAGATTAAAGGCGATGTGGACGATCGGGCGATCGCGCGCCTGCACTTCCCAGAAACCAAAAAGGAAATCGGGGTACTATTTGATGCTGCAGGGGACAAAGGTTTTCTGAGCGCGCTGCTGGGGACGATCGCCAATTCTCGCAGTTACAGAGGTGTTGCAGGTCAACTGCTAGGAATTGCCGACAGTGCATTCAAATCAGAAGAAGAGTTAGCGCAGCTCGAACCTCACCTGTTCAAAAAAGAACAAAGCAATACATCCGCAGGTTACGGCGACCGCTTCGTCCTGAAAATATTGCGAAAAATCGAGGAAGGAATTAACCCCGAATTAGAAATCGGACGCTTTTTAACAGAGCGCAACACGATCCAACATTACGCTCCAATTGCCGGAGCATTGGAATATCACACACCAGCAAAACAAGTCCTTACAGTCGGAATCCTACAAAAATTAATCCCCGACAGCGTAGATGCTTGGTCTTATACATTAGACACGCTGCGCGACTATTTCGAGCAAGTAATGACAGTAGAAGCAAAGCATTCCGGCGAGAATTTATCTACTGCCCCCGAAAATTATTTGCCGAACGCTTTGACCGGACAAACCCAGCGGCAGCAAAACTCGCTAGTAGCCGATTTATCCCTAGAAATTCCGGCATTAGCTCGCGAACTCATCGGCTCTTACTTAGCATCAGCCGAACTTTTAGGTCAGCGGACAGCCGAACTTCACCTCGCTTTAGCTTCGGACATAGAAAATCCCGCTTTTGCCCCAGAAAGCTTTACCTCGTTTTACCAGCGTTCCATCTATCAATACATGAGAAATGTGGCAGGAAGAACTTTGCTGGAGCTGAAAAAACGGCTGTCCAAACTGCCGCCAGAAGTACAAAAATCGGCGCAAAAGCTCCTCAACCGCGAAGATTTGCTCATGGAACGTTTCAAGTCTATTTTGAACTTGAGAATCACGGCCGATAGAATTCGCTGTCACGGGGACTTTCATTTTGGGCAAGTTCTTTATACAGGCAAAGACTTCGTAATTATTGATTTCGGAGGAGAACGCGATCGACCCTTAAGCGAGCGGCGGATGAAGAGGTCGCCCCTGCGAGATGTTGCGGGAATGCTGCAATCTTTGAGTTACGCTGTTACTTTGGCACTCCGCAATGAAGTAGAAAGCGGCATGATTCGCCCTGAAAATCTCCCGGAGATGCAGCAGTGGGCGAACGTTTGGCACCGCTGGGTCAGCCTCACTTTTGTTAAGAGCTATTTGGCAACAGCAGCCGATGCAGATTTCTTGCCCAAATCTATACCGGAACTACAAGTTTTGCTGGATGCTTACATTTTGGAAAAAGCGGTTGGCGAGCTAGCCTACGAACTTAATTACCGCTTGGATTGGGCGCACATTCCGCTTCAGCGGATTGTAGAATTGCTGAATTTATAAGGGCGGGTTTATCTATACTCGTTAGGGTGCGTGACTTTCTAGCCACTCAAGTGGCAGCCCGATTCTTGAGAGTCACGCACCTTACATCACGAAATCTGCTTTGATAACGATTTTATCGGCGAATATAATTCGCTCCTATACAAACAAAGTCCGTGCCACCCCAGACTAGAAGAAAAGATGGTAAAAAACCGATTTCGTATTACTTAAAATAAAGAGCGGCTTGATACAAAACTTGTTCTTGATGCGTTAACAAAGTGCAGTCAGAAAGCGGGTAAGCCACACAAGTAACAGCGTAGCCAGCTTGCAATTCTGACGGCTTCAAAAACTTTTGTTCGCTTTGGTCAATTTCACCGCTCAGCAGTTTGACAACGCAAGCAGAACACTCTCCTTGCTTGCATCCATTCGGCAAGCGGATGCCGGCATCTTCTGCCATATCTAAGATATACTGGTCGTCTGGTACTGCGATCGTGCGATCGAGCGCGAGAGCCTCATTCACCAACCGAACTTGATAAACAGCCATTTTTTTCTTATTCCTCGCGAAAGGGCGGGTTTACGATGCTGTTAGTCCTAGCAAATATTTCGGGTAAAACCCGCCCCTACAGCTAGAAAGGGCGGATTTATATCGTGTATATCTAGACAAGTGCTTCTTGATAATCGAGATTTTCATCTAGATAAATAGCCCGAATATCCTCCGGCAAATTTGATTCTAAAGTTTGATATCCTTTTTGCAGCAAAGCCTTTACCTGAGCCGGCGAAATAGCTTCGCCTTCTGCTTGCAAATAAGCTGCAATTCGAGTTTCGCTCCAGCGGAAAGTCTGAGCCATCAACACCACTAAACGCGGCAGCGGCGCTAACAATTCTAAGGCTTGTTTGACGTAACACCAGAGGGGAGGCGAAGCCGATTGCAAAGAGTAGTGAATCGACTCAACAGGGGGCAATTCAGCTTGATTTATGCAGACTGCGGTGACATTAATCAGCCAGTTTTGGAGACTGAGATTTTCGCCATCAGACTCTTGGATCTCGCGGCGCAAATCGAGGCCTCGCAGTTCGTGATAGATGTGCAGCCAAGTGTGGGCAAACAGGTAATCGCCTTGTACGGGCGATCGTACCGAATGGCGAATCAGGGAGTGGACAATTTGAGCATAGCGGCAAAAAATCGCCGTGAAGAAGCGACCCTGATCGGGATGGTTTTGAAACAGGGTCAATAATTCCTGATCGCTGTGGTGAAACAGGGATTTGACCACAGGATGGTTGAATTCTGAAAAATTAGGTGTTTGCACAATTGTTCTGGAAAGGTTTTGGGAATAAATGCTGGTGCAGCCCGATTCTACACGATTTGTCGATCGACATTCCAGAGTTGAGGCTGATTTTGTTGGGGCGACGTGCGATAGATATCAGGAGGGGTGCGATCGCGCTGAGTAGCCTTAAACTTCATCTTGTCTGCCTTTCAAGATTGTTAAGATATATCCTGCACTTGTCGCTTGCCTCAAAATTTGAAAGTATTCCAGGCAAGCGACAAGTACCTTATTGTGATATAATAGCATAGTTTACAGATTAGTGATTCATCAATCTTTTTATTAATTCAGCCGGTGAAACTAGCATTATTGGTTAATATTTAGTAAGTTACTTTGAGGGTTAAAGGTATGCTGATAAGTAATCCAAGGCGAGGCAAAGCGACTACCCCTGTTAGCTCTAGAACGATATATTCTAAGTTAACAACCATCTATATTACTAAGAAAATAGTCAAATTTGGAGATGCTGTATATCAATTTTGTAACGTTACGGGATTTAAGCTAACTGGGGTCGAGCTTGTCAATAGCTCGGTAATGGTCGGGTTATCTATGATATTTTTAATATTTTTAATAATCTTGAGTTTGACAAATCTCAACTTAGCCGTGTTGTTTGCAATATCAATTTATATCCTATTAAACTTCCTACCCAAAATATGGCTCAAAAAATATGGACTGGAAGTATCTATGAATTCGGGTGAAAAGGCTGTTTTTACTACAAATGATATAAAGGGGCTCAAAGCAGTAATTGCAGAGTTATCCAAATTCATCGAGAGTGAAAATGAAACAGAAAACTGTGTCATAGATATTAACGATCAAAATATCACATTTGCAAGATATATAGAAAATCAGGAAATAACCAGGGCAAATTTTGGCTCTGCATCGTTCTACGAACATCTCAACCCGCCCACCAAAACATACGAGACAAGTGCAAATTCGGAAGATGCGATCGCCCAGACGCTCGCCTGCATTCGGGAAGCTAACCTAGCAGGAAATTTAACCACCGAAGTTCCAGCAACATGGGCAACTATCCACCTTGCACAAGTAATAAAAAGTCAAGGATTAATCGCTAACTTCGAGTTAGTAGCCGACGCAACGAGCAAACATTTGCTCCTGCACCTCAATCCTAAAGGGAACAACAGCAGCACTGACAAAATTGCTGACAGTCAATTCGACTGGCTAAACCAGGAATTTCCAAAAGAGATACTTCCCTTATTGCAAGATTTGGAAAGTGAAGATCCTGCTGTTCGTGCTAAAGCTGTATTGTCCTTGGGAGAATTCTACCGTGAGCGAACAAAATGAGTTCACCGAGTCAAAAACCAGGACAATTCAATTGATATGTCATATTTTGGAAAACGATCCGTCTTCTCTCGTTCGCACTAACGCTGCTGAAGCTTTGGCTAAAATGGGTGCTGACTGCAAAGAAGCGATCGCTACTCTATATCAAGCTGCATTGGAAGATAGCGACCCAACTGTTCGGGCTAGTGCAGTCGCCGCCCTAGGAGAGATTTACAGAAATGCTATAATTTTTAATGTACTAAATCAAGCCATTAAAACTATGTCAGAGCGCAAAGTACAAATGAACTTTAACGCCCCCGTCACAGGTGCTGCTGGGAATGTTGAAGGTAATTTCATCAATAATCCACCTCAGAATTTAGTTGATGCAGCAGCAGAAATTCAGCAATTGCTGAATCAACTAGCTCTGATTACTCCAACTCTGACTCAAGCCGCTGTAGCTGAAGTAATTCAGCATGAAATCAAGGACAATCCGACCCTTAAACAGCGGTTGCGGAGTGCATTAAAAGCAGGTGGCATTGAGGCTTTGAAAGCAATCTTCAATCATCCGCTAGTCAGTGTTCCTATTGAAACTATTAAGGGTTGGATAGAAGCTGAATAATATTAAGCGCTCGCACTTTTTATATACCGAAAGCGGGAGTTATCACCCTTGAGCAGATCGAGGCTATCAACCGTGAACCCCGCTAGGAAAACCATATCCTCCGCCCCCAGGAGTCTCAATGACAAACACATCCCCCGGCTGCATTTCCACACTCGCCGTACTCCCCAAATTCTCAACTTTTCCATCAACCGTTTCAACATAATTCCGCCCAACTTTCCCCGCTTCACCCCCATTCAAACCGCAAGGAGAAATCACCCGCCGCCCCGATAAAATTCCCGCCGTCATCGCCTCCCGAAACCGCACTCGCCGCACAACTCCATTACCGCCGCGATGAGATCCATTCCCCCCACTATTAGCCCGAATTGCAAAACTTTCTAACAACACCGGGAACCGCCATTCTAATACTTCTGGGTCAGTTAAACGCGAATTAGTCATGTGAGTTTGAACCGCATCCGTACCATCAAAATCTGCACCAGCACCCGAACCGCCGCAAATAGTTTCATAATATTGATAGCGCTGATTTCCAAAGGTAAAATTATTCATAGTTCCCTGAGAAGCCGCCATCACTCCCAAAGCACAATACAAAGCATCGGTAATATTCTGCGATGTTTCCACATTTCCGGCAACTACCGCCGCCCGATAGCGAGGATTCAGCATACAGCCTTCGGGATTGATAATTTCGAGAGGTTTCAAACAGCCCGCATTTAGAGGAATATCGTCATCTACCAACGTGCGGAAAACATACAAAACAGCGGCTTTGCACACGGCTGCAGGAGCATTAAAATTGTTGGATTGTTGAGCAGAAGTGCCAGTAAAATCTATTTTTGCACTCCGCGCAGATTTGTCAATTGTAATCGTTACCTTAATTTGTCCGCCGCTATCCATCGGATAAGTAAACTCGCCATCACTCAAAACCTCAATTACCCGCCGCACCGACTCCTCAGCATTGTCTTGTACGAAGCCCATATAAGCTTGCACAGTCTCTAATCCATAATGTTCTACCATCTTGAGCAGCTCTTCGGCGCCGCGCTTGTTAGCAGCAATTTGTGCTTGCAAATCTGCTATATTTTGAGCGGAATTGCGAACAGGAAAATTACCCGCTGTCAAAATTTCTAGTAATTCTTTTTCTCGAAAATTGCCCTCGCTTACTAACAGGAAATTGTCAAGCAATACACCTTCTTCTGTTACTGTTGTACTGTTAGGAGGCATGGAACCGGGAGTGATGCCGCCGATGTCGGCGTGGTGTCCCCGCGAGGCAACATAAAACAAAGGAAGGGAGGAATCACGAGCAAATACTGGAGTAATAACGGTGATATCTGGCAAGTGTGTGCCGCCGTTGTAGGGATTGTTAGAAACATAAACATCGCCCGGTTGAATCGCATTGCCTTGTGCTAAAATTAAAGCTTCAACGCTTTCGCTCATCGATCCCAGATGTACGGGAATGTGGGGCGCGTTGGCAACTAATTGCCCGTTTTTGTCGAAGATTGCACAGGAAAAGTCGAGACGTTCTTTGATGTTGACTGAGGAACTTGTGTTTTGTAATGTGACTCCCATTTGTTCCGCGATCGCCCGAAACAAATTATTAAAAATTTCCAGCAAAACTGGATCTGATTTAGCCGCAGATAAACCCGAAGGAACGCGGATATTATCTGCCTCCATCTGCGTGCATCGGCGGTTCAAAATTAGATCGTTATTTTCGGTGATTTCCCCTTCCCAGCCCGGTTCTATGATATTAGTTCCCGTTGCTTCAACAATCATCGCAGGGCCTTCTATGCAGTCGCCCGATCGCAAATCGTCTCTCTGATAAACAGGCGTTTCCCGCCACCCGCCAGCAACATAGGTTTGCACGGTTGAAATTGGTTGCACAGGCAAGATGCCCGTGCCACAAGATGGGGAAATTTGGGATGCTTCCGGCACATCGATTGTCGGCAAAATTGGTTGCACAGGCAAGATGCCTGTGCCACAAGATGGGGAAATTTGGGATGCTTCCGGCACATCCATTGTCGGCAAAATTGGTTGCACAGGCAAGATGCCTGTGCCACAAGATGGGGAAATTTGGGATGCTTCCGGCACATCGATTGTCGGCAAAATTGGTTGCACAGGCAAGATGCCTGTGCCACAAGATGGGGAAATTTGGGATGCTTCCGGCACATC
>NZ_JAUBOV010000051.1:7578-36774 GCF_036700405.1 Microcoleus sp. T3_D1 | reverse complement strand
ATTGTCGGCAAAATTGGTTGCACAGGCAAGATGCCTGTGCCACAAGATGGGGAAATTTGGGATGCTTCCGGCACATCCATTGTCGGCAAAATTGGTGGCACAGGCAAGATGCCCGTGCCACAAGATGGGGAAATTGTGGATGCTTCCGGCACATCCATTGTCTGCAAAATTGGTTGCACAGGCAAGATGCCTGTGCCACAAGAGGGGGAAATTTGGGATGCTTCCGGCACATCGATTTTTTCTACAACCTCCACCGAAACCGCTTCCACAATCAGCGGTTTTTCTGGCATAATAAAACTGTAACGCTGTCGGTGGGCTGCTTCAAATTCAGCCTGCATCGCCTCAATATTGTCAGCAAAATTGACAGCCAAAACAGAGTCACTTCCCTGATATTTTAAGCGCAACTTGCTAACAACTAAAACCTCTGACTCATTCTCTGTGTTCTCTGCGCCTCTGCGGTTCAATTCCCTCTTTCCATCTGCCTCCAATTCGGTTAAAATATCATGCAACTCAGCTAATAATTCTGCATTTAATTGTTGCTCGATCGCCCTTTCGCGAATAGCCCGCACATCAGCCAAACCCATACCGTAAGCCGACAACACACCCGCATAAGGGTGAATAAATACCCGTTTCATCCCCAAAGCATCGGCGATCGCACAAGCGTGTTGGCCGCCCGCACCGCCGAAACAGCACAATGTATACTCCGAAACATCGTAACCGCGCTGAAGCGAGATTTTTTTGACAGCATTTGCCATCTTTTCCACCGCGATCGCCAAAAAACCCTCCGCCACCTCTTCGGCCGTCCTCTCGCCCCCAATTTCCCCCGCTAATTGCCCAAATTTTTGCTTTACTACGTCAGAGGCGATCGGCAAATCTCCATTCAATCCAAATACTTTCGGGAAAAAATCCGGTTGAATTTTCCCCAACATCACATTGCAATCAGTCACCGTCAAGGGGCCGCCTTTGCGATAGCAAGCGGGCCCAGGATTGGCCCCAGCAGACTCCGGCCCAACGCGGTAGCGAGCCCCGTCAAAAAAGACAATTGAACCGCCGCCGGCTGCTACAGTGTGAATTGCCATCACGGGCGATCGCAATCTCACCCCTGCAATTTCCGTCTCAAATTCGCGTTCGTATTCGCCATTAAAATGGGCAACATCTGTCGAAGTTCCGCCCATATCAAAGGTAATAATTTTATCAAAACCTGCCTTTTTGCTCGTTTGAACTGCACCGACAATTCCCCCAGCAGGCCCCGATAAAATACTGTTTTTTCCTTGGAATTGTGCCGCCTCCACTAAGCCGCCATTCGATTGCATAAACATTAATTTGGGGGACGGGTACGGGGAGGAGGATGAGGGCGGGCACGGGGAGGGCGGGCACGGGGAGGGCGGGCACGGGGAGGAGGAGGAGGGCGGGCACGGGGAGGGCGGGCACGGGGGCACCGCCCCTACAGATAATTGACTGGTTACTTGTTCGACATAACGCCGTAAAATCGGAGATAAATAAGCATCGACCACCGCAGTATCTCCCCGCGAAACTAATTTCATCAGCGGGCTAACTTCGTGAGATACTGAAATTTGAGTAAAGCCAATTTCTTTCGCTATTTTAGCAACTTGTTTTTCGTGTTCCGAGTAGCGGTAGCCGTGCATGAATACGATCGCACAACTGCGAATTCCCTCATCGTATGCTTGCTGCAAACACGGGATAAACTCGGGATTGACAGCAGTTAACTCCTCACCTTGAGCGCTGTAGCGTTCTGCAACTTCAATAACTCGATCGTACAGCATCTGGGGCAAAACAATGTGACGCGCGAAAATATTCGGGCGGTTTTGATAGCCAATTCTCAGCGCATCGCCGAAACCTTTAGTAATTAACAGAATTGTACGATCGCCCTTTCGTTCCAGCAAAGCATTTGTCGCTACCGTCGTCCCCATTTTAATCGCTTCAATTTCGGCGGCGGGTATGGGAACATCTGCTGCAATTCCCAAAATATCGCGAATTCCTTGAACTGCGGCATCGGTGTAGCGTTCTGGGTTTTCCGATAGCAGCTTGTGAATGACTAATTTACCGTCGGGGCTGTTGGCGACAATATCGGTAAAAGTGCCACCGCGATCTATCCAAAATTGCCAGCGAGTGCGATCGTCAAAAACAGCATTCATATCATTATCCATCATAAATGTTAATCAGCCTTTTATGGGCGGGCAGGATGCCCACCCCACAATACAATTTATCTCTTGTGGAACAGGCATCTTGCCTGTTCTCGATCATAAATGTTAATCAGCCTTTTATGGGCGGGCAGGATGCCCACCCCACAATACAATTTATCTCTTGTGGAACAGGCATCTTGCCTGTTCTCGATCGAGGTACAAAATGTCAGTTCAAATAAAATTCCTATAAATGTCGAATGCCCTCAACCAACCCCTGACAAACACCAGCCAGAAAATCCAAATCCAAAGTCTCAATCCTATCGCTTTCTCGATGATAATGCGGATTTCGCATATTAGCAGTATCAGTCACCATGATAGCCGGATAACCATTATCCCAAAAAGGAACATGATCGCTGCGGCGAGTATCGGGGACAATTAAACCTCGATTCGGCACCGGCAGCCACTCGCAGGGCTGACCAGATTTGCGGATTTTGCCACCCAAATTAATCAAATCGGGAACCGTCCGCAAAGTGCCAATTAAAGCAATAAAATTGCCACTATTTGGATAAAAATATTTCAAGCCAGCGGGATAGCTTTGAGAATTAGGATTATGGTTGCAATAACCCAACATTTCCAAAGAAATCATTAACCGGATTGACTCTTGCTGTTGCTTGTATTTAGCTGCATGATGACTGCTTCCCAAATAACCGTATTCTTCCATATCAAAGGCGACTAATTGCACTGGATATTTGAGCGGCCCAGATGCGATATCCCTTGCGAGTTCCAGCAAAACAGCAACACCAGTAGCATTATCATCGGCCCCAGGCGATCCGGGTACAGTATCGTAATGAGCACCAATTACGATCGGCTTTTCTTGCTTCTTTTCTTGCTTCCCCCCCTTAGCAAGGGGGGGACTGAGGGGGGGTAAATCCAAAATCAAATTGTGATGAATTCGCCCGCGCACGGAAAAATCGTCAATTTCTACAGTTCCCCACTGTGCCAACTGTTCGCGGATGTATTGCTGAGCATAAAAATGCCCTTCGGATGCGAGGTATGGGTTGCGATCGCGTACAATTTGAATCAGATGGCTGTGCAGGCGTTCCTTGAGATCCATGCGATCGGAGATACAATGAGTACACTAAGATTATATGGGATTGAATTATGATTGGAGAAGTCAGAATCGAAAATTATAAGTCCATTCAAAAGCTGAAGCTAGAATTAGGACGAGTCACCGTATTGATTGGTGAAAATGGCTGCGGCAAGAGTAATATCCTAGAGGCGATCGCCCTTGCTTCTGCGGCGGCAGATGACAAGCTGGATAACGAGTTTTTAGCTTCTCGCGGCATTAGAGTGACAGAACCTCAATTTATGCGATCGGCTTTTGAAAGGGAAAATTTAGATAAAGATATCAGCATTGAGTTAAGAGCGAATAAGGGACAACCATTCAGTTGTATTTTACAAAATGATAATGCTCCTTATTCTCAGTGGCTTAGTAAAACCTTTTTGGGTAATACTGAAACCTCTCTCAAGAATGCTGTTAAGCAGGTGGTTCAAAAATATGGCGATCGAAACAAATTGATATCTATTTTAGAAGGAAAAAATGAGCTTTCCGAAGACCTTTTTTTAAGCTTTCAAAAGGAGGCAGAATCATTTAGTGAACTACTTGACGTAAATCTATTCGTAATTTACTCTCCTGAAAATCCCGCGTTACGAACTTTTGAAAAAGAAGGGCAAATTCAACCGTTAGGCATTAAGGGCGAAGGCTTATTTAAACTTATAAATGTCTTGAGTGTAGACCAAAACCAAGGTAAACTCAATCAAATCAAAGAAAATCTGCGATTGATAGATTGGTTTAAAGATTTTGAAGTTTCTCAAAATTTAGCAGCAATGCAAACTTCTATCCAAATCCAAGATAGGTACTTAGATACTCATTTAAGTTATTTCGACCAAAGAAGCTCGAATGAAGGATTTTTATTTTTACTGTTTTACTTTACCTTGTTCGTCAGCGATCTCACACCTAAATTTTTCGCAATAGATAACATTGACGCTTCCCTCAACCCCAGATTGTGTCGCAGATTAATGCAAGAATTAGTCGAATTAGCAAAAAAACACGACAAACAAGTTATCTTTACAACCCACAATCCGGCAGTTTTGGACGGTTTGGATTTAGAGGATGACGAACAGCGACTGCTTGTGATTTCTCGCAACCAATTAGGTTATACTAAAGCCAGACGCATTCTGGGTCCCAAACCTCTAGAGGGCCAAGAACCAGTAGAATTATCAGAGGCATTTTTGAGAGGCTATATCGGCGGACTTCCTAAGAATTTTTAATATGATTAGTTTTGGATTGATTGCAGAGGGACTGACTGACCAAATTGTAATAGAAGATATTTTAGCTGGATATTTTAAGAGTGCATATATAGAGGTGACACCTCTTCAGCCAAAAAGAGATAAATCCAAAACCGGCGGCTGGACTCTAGTATTTGATTATTGTAGGTCAAAAAAAATTCAACAAGCATTTCAATTTATTGACTATATCATTATTCAGATAGATACGGATGTTTCAGAAGATTATGGTGTAGCAAAACAAGATGAAAACGGTGAGTTTAATCCCCAGCAGTTAATTGCAAAAGTTATTGAAAAGTTTAGAAATGCGATCGGCGATAATTTTTACAGCAGATATCAACAACAGATTATATTTGCCATCTCCGTACATTCTATTGAGTGTTGGTTGCTGCCCCTGTATTATACAGACAAGAAGAAACAAGCTAAAGTTAAGAACTGCCTCGATACTTTAAACCTGCAACTTGCGAAAAAACATAAGTTTACGATCGACGCTAATGCTAAAAATCCTGAATATTATCGAGTAATTTCAGAACAATATCGCAAGCCTAAAGTTTTGATGAAGCATTACGCAGATAATCCCAGTTTAAAAACTTTTATAGAAGAGATTCAAAGCAGAGACATTAAGATTGGTGATGAAGAGGATTGGTAAGGAAGCAAGTTATTATGTCATATAATAGAAACATAGTTATCGGAGATTACCATGCAAGCATACAAACTGAGAGGTAAAATCGATGCAACTGGCAACTTGGTAGTTGTGGAACCTGTGAATATGCCACCGGGAGATGTAGAAATCATCGTCTTGCAGCTACCTGATACGGTTAAACAAGCCAGCGCGTCAGAAAATGCGATCGCACCTGAAGCACCTCAAAAAAAGTTTAAAACTAACGTGAAGGCATTTCAAGGTTTATTCGATCGAGATGCTGTACCGGAACCGCTGGATTTTGACGATCCAGACAAACAAGCAAAATGGGAATATTTAAAGGAAAAACATAACTTGTGAAAATCCTGATAGACACCAATATAATAGTAGATGTTGCGCTCGAACGAGAACCTTTCTTTGCTGAGAGCGATCGCATTTTAACTTTTGTTGAAGAAGCAAAAATTCAAGGCTATATTTCAGCCTCAACTTTTAGCGACCTTTACTATATTATCCGCCGAGACAGAGGCCGCGATTGGACGCTGGATTTTTTGCGGCAGCTAGCTACATTTTGTCAAGTAGCAACAGTAGATAACTCTGTTATTTCAATGGCATTAACTTGCAACTTCAAGGATTTTGAAGATGCGATTCAGTACAGCACTGCTGTAATCAATCGAATTGATGCCATTGTCACCCGCAACCCGCGAGATTTTCCGGTTACTACTCCTAGGATTGTAACTCCAAATCAGTTAATTCTTGAATTAACTGATTCTCCCTAAATTTTTCAAAGCGCTAAACTTCTGATTCCAATTCGCTAACCCGCAACTGCACGGGTAATTCTACAGACTTCAACTCAGACGACTCTAACAATCCTGTTGTTTCAACTTCTGCACTCGCTTCACCGTGCCGCACTTTTCGCAATTTCTCACCCAAAGTATCCCGCTGGTTAATCAAATAAATACTCACCAAAGTCAGCCCAACTCCCATCGATTGCAGCGGATTCAACACTTCGCCCAAGAACAAATTGCCGAATAGCAAAGCAAATACAGGCGTAAGAAAGGTAAGAGAACTTAAACTGGTTAAACTGCCACTCGAAGCAAAATAAAAGAATAAACCGTAGGCGATCGCACTTCCGAACACAGTAGAATAACCTAACGCCATCCAGCCGGAAAAATTGATATTCACAAACTGATCAGACTCAGTTGCAGCCGAAATTGCCAACAGCGGCAAACCGCCCAAAATCATGTGCCAACCAGTCGCCACCACCGGATCGACATAACGGCAAACCCAGCGCACCAAAACCGTACCCACAGCCATCGACAAAGCAGCCAACAGCATCAACCATTCTCCACCCTGAAACAACTGTTCGATACCCGCAGAAACCTCCCTGTTTTCAGGATGAAAAAGCCCCAAAATCCAGCCATCCGGCAACCCGATCAAACTAATGCCCGCAACGCCAATAACTAATCCCAACCAGCCCCAAAAACCAATTTTTTCTTGAAACAGCCACAAACACAAAATCGCCACTGCTAGCGGTTGAGAGTCAATCATCACCGAACCCAAGCCCGCACCGGTTCTCGCCAAACCTTCGGCTAAAAAGCCTTGAAACAAAGTAGCGTCAACCAAAGCAAACAGCGAAATCCACAGCCAAGCTTTCCAACCCTGCGGCTGCGGTTTTCCCATGAAGGCCGCCGCCAGCAGCACCAACACACCCGCAGGTACTAAACGCACGAATGCCACAAACAGCGGCGTTGTGTGTGGCATCACCCCCTTCATGGCTACCATCGCGGTTCCCCACAGGAAAAACGGCGCAATGAGCAACAGCGGGGCAAAAGGCAGTTTTGAATCGGTAAGCTTTAGCTGCATGGCGGAGACTCCAAATAATTGATGAGAGTGGCTCTCACGAGAATGATGTAGATTTGTTAAGCAGTTTTTACAATTATATATTGGTGTTGGGTTAAGTGCGATCGCACAAATCTCGGCCATTATGAACAGGCAAGATGCCTGTTCCACAAAATCAAGGTGGAACAGGCATCTTGCCTGTTGCCACCATGATGAACAGGCAAGATGCCTGTTCCACAAAATCAAGGTGGAACAGGCATCTGGCCTGTTGCCGCCATTATGAACAGGCAAGATGCCTGTTCCACAATCCAGAATTTTCTTGTGCAACAGGCATCTTGCCTGTTGCGAACACAGGCACAACATCTACCCCGACGAATAAGGCACACTATAAGAAGTTAGCTACAAAAATCCGTAACATTGCCTGTACACTGCCCATGATTTGGCCATTCAAGCCCCGCTACCGCAAACAAATCGCCCGTATCGAAATCACCGGAGCCATTGCCGGAGAAACCCGCAAACGAGTGCTAGAAGCTCTCAAAACCGTTGAAGAACGCAAATTTCCCGCCTTGCTGCTGCGGATAGACAGCCCCGGCGGCACTGTCGGCGATTCCCAGGAAATTTACAGCGCACTCAAGCGTTTGCGCGAAAAAGTCAAAATTGTTGCCAGTTTCGGCAATATTTCAGCTTCTGGCGGAGTTTACATCGGCATGGGAGCCGAGCATATCGTTGCTAATCCCGGTACAATTACCGGCAGCATTGGCGTGATTATCCGGGGTAACAATCTAGAACGGCTGTTAGAAAAAGTAGGCGTTTCTTTTCAGGTGATTAAATCGGGGCCGTATAAAGATATCTTGGCATTCGATCGCGAATTGACTGATCCTGAACAGCAAATTCTGCAAGACTTGATCGACACCAGCTACCAGCAATTCGTGGAAACCGTTGCGGAAGCCCGGAACTTGGCTGTTGATAAAGTCAAAAGTTTTGCCGACGGTCGCGTTTTTACCGGTCAGCAAGCCTTAGAATTGGGTTTGGTCGATCGACTGGGAACAGAAGAGGACGCTCGCCGCCTTGCCGCCGAACTCGCAGGCCTCGACGCGGAAAAAACCGAGTGCTGCACCCTAGAAAAACAAAAACCTTTCCTAAATCGCGTCTTGGGGAGTAGTCTGGATACATCCGGGCTTTGGGCTTACAAGAATTTACTGGAATTCGAGCTTTCTACTAGCGGTTTGCCGCTGTGGATGTATCGCCCGTGATTAAATAGTCAGTTGGCAGTGGACAGTAGTCAGTTGGCAGTCGTAATTGGTAATTAGTAATTGGTAATTGCAACTAGCAACTGACAACTAGCAACTGACAACTAACAACTGACAACTGACTACTGAACAACTGACTAAAATGGAGGAATTTTGCGTGGATTGGCAAGTGCGGGGGATTCGTGGGGCAACTACTGCTAGCGAGAATTCGGTGGCAGCAATTCGAGAAGCAGTGAGAGAATTATTAGATGAATTAGAAGCAAAAAATGATATAAATCCAGATTTAATTATTAGTGCTACGTTTTCTGCTACTCGTGATTTAGATGCTGTGTTTCCGGCCGCGATCGCCCGCGAACGTCCTCACTGGTGTAATGTTCCTTTGTTGGACGTACAGCAAATGCACGTTGAGGGTGCTTTGGAACGCTGCATCCGCTTTTTAATTCACGTTAACTGGCCGGCACATACTGAAATTTATCATCCTTATTTGCGGGGAGCTCAAAATTTGCGCCCCGATAGGAATTTAGCGGTGGCGGTGGCTGGGGAAAAGTAGACTTGGCGATTGTGAAAGTCGATCGCCCTCACAACTCAAAAAGTCAAACACTCCTAAACTCACGGGCCCCCAGAAACCGGGTTTTTTCTAGAATACTTGGTTACAGCCGACGAAAACGGCAAAAACCCGGTTTCTTTGATTTTGTCGATCGCCCCGACAACTCAAAAAGGGCTCTCGTGGGATTTGACTCTCAAGGGGTTGACAAGTTACAGGTTAAGGTGTATGGTTAGTTTGCGAGTTGCAAAGCTCGAGCGCTCCAGAACGTTGAAAATTGCATAGTTTTTTTTTGTATCTGCGGCTAGTTTCAGTGTCGCAGATCGGCAATCGACGCACCTCGGGCGATCGGCAAAACCCTGATTTTATCGTTGGGGTGCGTCGATTACTCTGATACCAAGGGTTACGGCTTGCAAGCAATTGAGCTTATTGCAGGTTTTACGGTCTTATTGACAGGTAAAAAATGGTGCGTCGATTTGAGGCTTGAAACCCTTTCTGGGTAAGGCTCCCTGGCCGAACTGTCTCCTTTACCACTTCCCCGCGAGGGGATTGAAACAAAAATGCTAATAGAAGGCTGGCTCTTGCGTTTAATGTCTCCTTTACCACTTCCCCGCGAGGGGATTGAAACGCTTTTGCCAGACCATAGATTGTATCATTGGCAGGAGTGTCTCCTTTACCACTTCCCCGCGAGGGGATTGAAACGCTCTCTCCTTCGTCGAGCCTTGCTCCACATGAGCAATGATGTCTCCTTTACCACTTCCCCGCGAGGGGATTGAAACTTTTATGTGACACAAAAGTCATAAAATTCTCCCAATTATTGTCTCCTTTACCACTTCCCCGCGAGGGGATTGAAACAAGATAGCACCAGCAGCAGTACCAGCGGCGACAGTCTCCTTTACCACTTCCCCGCGAGGGGATTGAAACTGCAACGACGGCTTGCCGATGGACAGAACGACAAGAGTCTCCTTTACCACTTCCCCGCGAGGGGATTGAAACTGGCAGCTTTTGGTTATCCTAATAGTAAGTGCCATGCTGTCTCCTTTACCACTTCCCCGCGAGGGGATTGAAACTTTTGGATAAGCTAATCCAATTACAAAGTTACAAGTCTCCTTTACCACTTCCCCGCGAGGGGATTGAAACTAGCATGATAGATAGTCCGCACTGACACCGGTGGTCTCCTTTACCACTTCCCCGCGAGGGGATTGAAACATGTCCAACTTGCGGACAGTGTACGGCGCGATGCCGTCACTATGTCTCCTTTACCACTTCCCCGCGAGGGGATTGAAACATTACATACTTTGTATTCCAAACATATGCCATGGTCTTGTCTCCTTTACCACTTCCCCGCGAGGGGATTGAAACTTTGGTTTAGCAATTTCAGCATCCCTAGCTCTCAGTTTTGGTCTCCTTTACCACTTCCCCGCGAGGGGATTGAAACATTATACTATTACCTTCTGGAAGCATAAAGTGCCAGTCTCCTTTACCACTTCCCCGCGAGGGGATTGAAACAAATGCTACTAGTAGAGGCTTGATGCATAATATTGTCTCCTTTACCACTTCCCCGCGAGGGGATTGAAACTCTAAAAGGGTAGACTTACCTACTCCAGAAGGACCTTCCAGTCTCCTTTACCACTTCCCCGCGAGGGGATTGAAACCAACTTCATTAGCCAATGTAAATTCGTAGGGGAATAGTCTCCTTTACCACTTCCCCGCGAGGGGATTGAAACTTTTTGATTGTTAGCCATTTTAGACTCCTAAATTGTTTTGAGTCTCCTTTACCACTTCCCCGCGAGGGGATTGAAACTTAATAGGAGGGCCGTTCACTACAGCTAAAGTTTGTGTCTCCTTTACCACTTCCCCGCGAGGGGATTGAAACTTTCTCATTTAAGAGAATTGATTGCTTGAGGTAGAATTTCGTCTCCTTTACCACTTCCCCGCGAGGGGATTGAAACTGGAAGACTATCAGATAGCTCCAAACTGCCATTGGGCCGGTCTCCTTTACCACTTCCCCGCGAGGGGATTGAAACTAAAGGTATGTCCCCCACCCAAATTATTTGCACGGGACGGTCTCCTTTACCACTTCCCCGCGAGGGGATTGAAACTCTTGTGAGAATACTCTATTGACTTTAGCTTTAAATTATTGTCTCCTTTACCACTTCCCCGCGAGGGGATTGAAACTGTTGCTGTACCTAGTTTTAGTATTGGTCTAGTTGAAAAAGGGTCTCCTTTACCACTTCCCCGCGAGGGGATTGAAACATGCAGGGACTAGATTAGAGCAAAAAATCTTGATGAGTCTCCTTTACCACTTCCCCGCGAGGGGATTGAAACCATTTTGATTTCTCCTTCAAATTTACTTGAGTTTTCTCGGTCTCCTTTACCACTTCCCCGCGAGGGGATTGAAACTTAAAGATGGAGTAAACTGGACAACTTGTTTTTTTGTTGGTCTCCTTTACCACTTCCCCGCGAGGGGATTGAAACAATTACACAGAGTAAGTTTTCATTTTTTCCCTCAAGTGTCTCCTTTACCACTTCCCCGCGAGGGGATTGAAACTTTCATCAGTTTAACAATGATGTCATCGTCAACATTTTGTCTCCTTTACCACTTCCCCGCGAGGGGATTGAAACACTTTATGGTGGAATTTGTTGTGTGAAAGTAAGGGGCGTCTCCTTTACCACTTCCCCGCGAGGGGATTGAAACCACATCTGCTTGAAATTTTTCCATTTCTTTGCAACGCCAGAATTTATGCACTCCGACGAAAGAAACCGGGTTTTTTACCGAATCTGTGGACTACAACCACATATTTTCGTAAAAAACCCGGTTTCTGGGCCCCTACTTAGCTTCTTTACCACTTCCCCGCGAGGGGATTGATATCAAATCCCGTGGCATCGGAATTAATCTTACCCACAGTCAGGAGACGGCAGTACCTTTGGTCGTGTCAACTTAAGGTAAAACCGATAGTCCGTCAGGGGTTGAAACCCCTGCCTCAAAGTGAAAGTCCTCTCAAAGAGGACTAATGAGTTCTTCAGTCCTCTTTTAGAGGACTTTAGCTATGAGACAGGGAATTCATTCCCTGGCGGAGTGCCGGGTGGGAGGAGTGGCGGCAGTACCTTTCGTCGTGTCAACTTAAGGTAAAACCGATAGTCCGTCAGGGGTTGAAACCCCTCCCTCAAAGTGAAAGTCCTCTAAAAGAGGACTAATGAGTTCTTCAGTCCTCTTTTAGAGGACTTTAGCTATGAGACAGGGAATTCATTCCCTGGCGGAGTGCCGGGTGGGAGGAGTGGCGGCAGCGCCTTTGGTAGTGTCAACTTAAGGTAAAACCGATAGTCCGTCAGGGGTTGAAACCCCTGCCTCAAAGTGAAAGTCCTCTAAAAGAGGACTAATGAGTTCTTCAGTCCTCTTTGAGAGGACTTTAGCTATGAGACAGGGAATTCATTCCCTGGCCGACTGCCTGGTGGGAGGAGTGGCGGACTAAAAGCTTAAGTTGACACCACCAAAGGCAGTACCCTTTCCCTACTCAAACCATTACCCCCAATTGCATTTGCCTTCTTCCTTCTGCCATACAAAAAAAACCCGGCCTCTCAAAGAAACCGGGTTTTTTGTCAATCAGACGCTTTCTTGTGATGCAGCCTAATCCCTAAAAAAATGTCATATATAAAACTCCAAAAGTCCTTTTTCCCTTCCAATATTCCCAAAGTTTGAGGAGAACCCTTCTCATCCAACAGCGGCTTCACAGCCTCATAAGCAGGCTTGTAATTGTACCAAGGAATAGAAGGCCACAAGTGATGAATCAGATGATAATTCTGCCCCAAAATCAAGATATTTAGAATAGGACTAGGATATACTCTGGCATTTTTCCAACGATCGCGATCGTGAAACGGACGGTGCGGCAAATAATCAAAAAATAACCCCAACGCCAACCCCACCACCAAAGCCGGAGAAAACCAAAAATTCAGGACGTAATCTAAATGGCCGTATTGAATCGAGATATAGACGATCGCGATCACAAACAAACGGCTGAGAAACCATTCCAATAATTCGTATTTCCGCCACAGCTTGCGCTTAAAAAAGAAAATCTCGTGGTAAAAAAACCTCGCAGCAATCAACCACAAAGGCCCGCCGGTCGAAACATAATGGTCTGGATCGTTATCTGGGTCATTAACGTGGGCGTGATGCTGCATATGTACCCGCGTAAACACCGGGAAAGCAAAACCCAACATCAGCGCGCTACCGTGTCCCAAAATAGCATTGATCGTCCGATCGCGATGGGCCGCATTATGAGACGCATCGTGAATCACAGTTCCAGCCATGTGCAAAGCCAACACGTTCAGCCAAAAACAGCACCACTGCGGCCATCCCCAACACCAGAAACCCAAGTTAGAAATCACGATAATCACTACTGCACTCAAAAACAGCAGCAGTGTCGGATTGAAGTCACCGGGAGGACTCAGAAACTCTTTCGGCACTGTCAGCGGCCGTCCTGCCTCCGACATCTTTGTTAGCACTCCATAATATTTCACACTTGCGTAGTATAAGATACAAGCCTCTAAATAGTAAACTTTTGTGAAATAACTGTATCTAATCTCGATCGCCCGTCGTCTGCATATAAATCAGAGTTTGTTGCTTGGCAAGCTTACCGATGTTACATTCGCACAACGCTCTTGGGAAACCAACAAAAATGAATGGGTATATCTGTATATTTGTCAAGGCCTAAATCTAAAGTTATTTTGAAGAAAAGCCGATCGAACAGAAAAGATTACCGATCGGTAAAAAGTCAGATATTCTATATATTGTTCAATACCTACTTTTTTGACGACTATCAAAATTTTTAAGACTTCAGACTAGCGTCATTGCTTGTAGTGCAAAGAAGAAACGTTAGCCGAAATTTAAACAAGAAATCCACCTGCCTCCCCAGAACACCGCTGATGCAATTGCCAAAAGCCCTACGCCGGACTAAAATCGTCGCCACCATTGGCCCAGCAACTTCCGACCCACAAGTGCTGCGCCAGCTTATAGAAGCAGGTGCCACAACTTTGCGACTCAACTTTTCCCACGGAACAGAAGAAGACCACCAGCGCAGCATTCGCTTAATCCGGCAAACATCCTTTGAACTCAACCAGCCGGTAGCCATCCTCCAAGACCTCCAAGGCCCGAAAATTCGTTTAGGGCGCTTTGAGACAGGCTCTATAGTTGTCAAAAACGGCGATCCTTTCATTCTCACCAGCCGCCAAGTTCCCGGCACCGAGCTCATTTCTTCCGTCACCTACGACCCCCTAGCAGACGAAGTTCCAGAGGGAGCAGTGATTCTGCTAGACGACGGCAAAGTGGAAATGCTGGTGGAAAAAGTAGACCGCGCGGCGCGGGAATTGTACTGCCGCGTCGTCGTCGGCGGGCCGCTTTCCAACAACAAAGGCGTGAATTTTCCGGGAGTTTACCTGTCAATTAAAGCGCTGACTGATAAAGACCGCAAAGATTTAATGTTCGGCCTCGACCAAGGTGTCGATTGGGTAGCCCTGAGCTTTGTGCGAAATCCCCAAGATGTACTCGAAATTAAAGAGCTGATTGCCAGTGCGGGCAAGCAAGTACCGGTGATTGCTAAGATCGAAAAGCACGAGGCGATCGAACAAATGGAGGAAATTCTCACCCTTTGCAACGGCGTGATGGTCGCCCGCGGCGATTTGGGGGTGGAACTACCCGCCGAAGACGTGCCGATTTTGCAAAAGCGCCTGATTGCTACCTCCAACCGCCTGGGCATTCCGGTAATTACCGCTACCCAGATGCTCGACAGCATGGTAGGTAATCCTCGTCCCACCCGCGCCGAGATTTCCGACGTGGCCAACGCGATTCTTGACGGAACTGATGCGGTGATGCTATCAAATGAAACCGCTGTCGGCAAGTTCCCCGTCGAAGCGGTGGCGACGATGGCGAGAATTGCGGTGCGGATGGAGAGGGAAGGAATTAAGCGGAATATTAGGAATGTAGAAGATATTGGTCGATCGATCCCCAACGGCATCAGCCAAGCAGTCAGCCAAATCTCCGAACAATTGAACGCGGCGGCCATCATGACGCTGACCAAAACCGGCGCCACAGCCCGAAATGTCTCGAAGTTCCGACCCAAAACTCCGATTTTGGCAGTTACTCCTCACGTAGATGTAGCCCGACAACTGCAATTAGTATGGGGAGTAAAACCCTTGCTGGTGCTGGATTTGCCCTCCACCGGCCAGACATTTCACTCTGCCATGACTGTCGCCCAAGAAAAAGAGTTAGTGTCCGACGGAGATTTAGTGGTGATGACCGCCGGTACTCTGCAAGGAGTTGCCGGATCGACGGATTTGATCAAAGTTGAAGTAGTGACAGCAGTTTTAGGAAAAGGCACCGGTGTCGGTTTGGGATCGGTGAGTGGCCTGGCCAGGGTTGCTCGCACTGCTGCGGATGTAGGCAATTTCCACCCTGGAGAAATTTTGGTAGTGGAACACACAAGCGTCGCTTTTGTGGAGATGATTCGCAAAGCCGCAGGTGTGGTGACGGAGGAGGACAGTTTGACTTCTCACGCCGCGATTATCGGTTTGCGCTTGGGCGTGCCCGTGATGGTGGGCGTAAAGAATGCCACGCGGGTAATTCGGGACGGAACTATGCTGACGCTGGATATGCAGCGGGGTTTAGTTTATTCCGGGGCCAGAGGCGGCTCAACTGACACGGAAGTGACGGTTTAACTGTTGGTGAGCTAGGAGTTGTGGAATTTTGAATTAAATTCTACAACTCGTTGCTTTTTTCGCTATAGTTGTGCTATAATTCAAAATTGTCTGTGCCGATGTAGCTCAGGGGTAGAGTATTCGATTCGTAATCGAACGGTCGTGGGTTCAAATCCCACCATCGGCTTTGGGTTTCAGCGATTTTTTTGTCTATGACTTGTCTATGATTGTTGCAAATCTGTAGCAAAACGCAGTTTAACTGCTCAAAAATGCTCTCGGCCAAGTAGCCGAGAGCATTTTTATTTGCCCTAAATCCTTGTGGGGTGGAGATTGTGAATTTTTTATTAAATCATATCGTTTCCGGTTGCATTGGTATTGTTCAACTGTCCAAACAGTCAGTTGTCATATCAATTCCGGTTGTATATGATGAAACCGCAGAGGACACAGAGGACACAGAGAAAGGGAAGAGAGAGATGAATAATTCCGATGCCAACGGATTTGATATCATATCGTTTCCGGTTGCATTGGAATAATAAAATCGAGTCAACATTTAACACTCAACCATTCAGTTTTTCGACCCCTCCTTCTACAGTCAACAGTCAACAGTCAACAGTCAACAGTCAACAGTCAACAGTCAACAGTCAACAGTTAACTGTCAACAGTTAACTGTCAACAGTCAACAGTCAACAGTCAACAGAGGACTTGCATTCCTGACTAGAAACCTGACATCGTATTAGTTCGGGGGCCGGGGGAGGCGAAAACTCAGGGGACTGAGGATTTGATTGAGAGTTCGCAGTTGTTCCGCAGTACCCAAACAAATCAGCGTATCTCCTCCTTCGATCGCAGTTTCGCCGGTAGGCCCGACAATCAAAGTCCCGCCAGCGCGCCGCACTGCTAAAACCAAGGCCCCTGATTGCGATCGCAACTTGGCATTTCTCAAAGTTTGCCCGACGTAGACACAAGTATTGGGATCGACCAAAAATTCTTCCATGTAAAAAGAACTCTCGGTGCCCGTCAAAACACCATCTAAAAAATCCATAACTTGAGGCCGCAAAGCCGCCGCAGCCATGCGTTTTCCCCCGGTGATGTAGGGGGATACGACGGCATCGGCGCCGCCCCGCTGCAACTTCTTTACCGCTTCTTCTGTGGTGGCGCGGGCGATCGCCCGTACCTTCGGATTCAGAGTTTTCGCCGACAGGACGGTGTATAAATTCTCGGCATCCGAAGGCAAAGCTGCTACTATGCAAATTGCGCGATCGATCCCCACACTCAGCAAAATTTCGTCCAAAGTCGCATCTCCTTGGACAGCCATGTACCCCAGCGTCAAAGCTGCCTCAACCGACTGTACAGCCGAATCTATCACCACAAAAGAGATGTTTTCGGCCTGAAATTCCAAGGCAATTTGGCGGCCAGTGCGCCCAAAACCGCAGAGAATGTAATGCCCGATCAAAGAATCTACCAATCGTCGCTGCTGCCTAATTCTTGCTCCTTCTTGAAAATATCCTTCAATCAGCGCTTCTGTAAAGCGGTTGACGATGAAACCAATCACAATCACGCCCATCAAAATCAGGCATATGGTAAACATTCGCCCGCGTTGGCCGAGGGGCTGAAGTTCACCGTAGCCGACAGTTGCTAGGGTAAAGACTGTCATGTAAGCGGCATCAAGCAAAGACCATTTTTCCACCAGGCTATACCAGAGAGTACCCGTGCATAAAATGCCGCCCAGGGCGATGACTCCGCTTCTTAAGTCTTTTTGCAGGCGCTGGTACTTTTGTTCTAGAGTTGAATACACCGATCGGGCTGACCTATTACCTATTAGCTGCTACCAATTTAAACGATATCAGCCCTAGACGCAGGGGCGGTCAATCGATTTTAGATTTTAGATTTTAGATTTTAGATTGACTTGCGCGAGATAAATGCGGGGGATTGAGAATTTTCGATTGGCGATTTTGGATTGATTCCACGGATAAATCACGTGGCGGGTACCACCTTTGAAATTCGGGGTCAAAAAGCCAGTTTCTGCCTAGATACTTTGCTGCCAAACTCAACATTTTGACCGAAAGCATCCAGGATACAAGCCACCGAATTTATCTCGCGCAAGTCAATGCTTCAATTCTAAAATCTCAATTCTAAAATCTCAATTCTAAAATCTCAATTCTAAAATCTAAAATCGATTAACCCGGTTTTTTTTGCGTGAGTTCCGACTGAGTTCCAATCCCGTCGCAGAGGTGGCGATTGTTCGGATTTGCGATCGGGTTTGTCTGAAAATAATTGCGGGCTCCATCGCAACCCTGCAGCAACAAATCGTCAAGATTAAAATTCCACAGCATCACCGTACCGTCAGCGCTAGCAGTAGCGATCGCTTTGCCGTCTGGACTAAAACTCGCACTCCACACAGCATCCTTATTACCTTTTAAAGTTTTGAGCAATGTACCGTCAATGTTCCACAGCCTCACCATTTTGTCTGTGCTTGCAGATAGCAACATTTGACTGTCGGGACTAAAGCTGATATTTGTCAATCCACTTGTATGCTTGAAAATACTTAGCGGTGTGCCGTCTTTGCTCCAAATTCTCGCAGTTCCCCCAGCATTTGCAGTCGCCAGCATTGCTCCGTCTGGACTGAAAGCTACAGTCATTATTTTATCACTTTCAATCTGTAAAGTTCTGAGCAATTTGATATCGGTGCTTGCTTCAATTGACTGCTGTTTTTGCAACTTTTCCACAACCTTTCTCAAACTCCAAAGTTTAACACTGCCATCAGTACCAGCCGCAGCAATTATCTGGCCGTCTGGGCTAAAACTCGTGCTGGTTATCCAACCTCGCTCCAATTTTAAACTTAACAACTTTTCACCGTTTATTTTCCAGAGTTTAACTGTTCCATCGGCACTTGCTGAAGCGATGATTTTACCATCTGGACTAAAAGAAACGCTTGTTATTTGACTGCGGTGTCCTTTTAAATCATGAATTAATTTGCCATCTCTTTGCCAAATTTTGAGAGTTTGGTCGTCGCTTGCTGAGACAAGTATCTGACCGTTAGCATTGAAAATTGCCCTTCTAATTTTATCAGTATGCCCTGTCAATGTTGCTTGCAAAGTTCCATTAGTTTGCCAAAGCTTGATATAATTGTCATCGGTAGCAGTCACAATTGTTTGACTGTCGGGACTGAAACTCACGAAAGCAAGGGTACTGGCTTGAGTCTGCAAGCGGCGGCGTTCCCGAAAGTTGTAAACGGCCTGTTCGAGGGCGATCGCCACTCGCATCTGAATATCTGAACTCACTCCGAGCGATCGTTTCATTTCTGTAACAGCTCTGATGCTTTCTAGCAGAGCTTCGTCTTTTTTATCCGCAGCAAATAGCGTTTCTGATAGCAAACTGAGAGTGAGAATTTTGTGGTTTCTTTCTTCGATGGACGGTTTTACCCAAAAAGTTACTATCAGGATTGATATTAATATGACTGCGGCTCCGGTAACTGTTTGCACTCTCAGTTGTTGCTCGCGCCAAAGTTTAGCTGCAATCACTTTTTTCTGTTTTTGTGCTTCGCTTAGTTCCTCTAGTAACTTTTTTTCGCGGCGCAGTTGTTCAATTTCAGCTTGAGTTTGTTTTTCGCGATCGCGCAATTTGGCAAATTCCGCTTCTTGACTCGCACCTAAAAATTGATAATCTTGGGTGTTCAAGCTTTTATTTGCCGCCCACTGTCGGGCATCTTCCAGTGCTTGACCGCGCAACAAGCGAGATTCGTCTTGACAATTTGTAGCTATCCATGCTGTTAGGGATTCAGCATAGGGGCGCAAGTCGCCGAGTGCTTTTTCTACCCAGTTTTGGTTGAATATAGCTGCGTAAATGCGGTTGGATACGGTTAATTTTCCGGCTCGTTTTACTACTAATCCGCTCAGCCGCAATTCTGTTTGTTCGGGAGTATCATCGGCGCAGATTCCCCCTACCAGGGCGGGCACGGGGGCACCGCCCCTACAATCGAGGGGTTCTGAAGGTTGCTGATTTCCACTCAGTTGCTGTTCGGTTTGTTCGGGAGTATCATCCGCCCAGATCCCCCCTACCAGGGCGGGCACGGGGGCACCGCCCCTACAATCGGGGGGTTCTGAAAGTGGCAATATTTTTTGATATAGTCCTAATAACCTACTGGCGCGGTGCGGATTTCTGAGAAGGCGATCGCGAATTGTTTTGATGTGTACCGGTTCATCGGCTGATTCCCAATTATCAATAATATGAGATTGCACTATCTCGCTAATTAATAATTGATTTTTAGTAAAATTTTCCCTTTTGCTTTCATCCGTTGAGTCTGATATAATAGAAGCAGACGCTAAGCTTTTTACATGGTGCAGAATCAGCTTGCAAAGCTTTTGAGTCAGAAATGGCTGCCCTCCCGTCCAGTCCAAAATTTCTTTTAAAACCTCTTGAGGATTTTCTACTTTTCCCTCAAATCCCTTTGCTAAAGGCAGAGCTTCCTGTAATTTAAAACCGTGCAACTCAATAGGTAAGCCGATATTAAAGGGCGTGCGAGTTGCATCGCTAATTAAATCCGATGGCGTAGCTACTCCCAGCAAAGCAAATGTAATGCGCTGGTATTCTGAATTGTGAGCCCGTTTATTGTAGCAACATCTAATTAATGCAAAAAAATCGTCTAGCGGTTCTTGGAAACTCAGAACGCTATCAATTTCATCAATAAAAATGACCAGGTTCTGAGAAATTTTGACCAGCAGCAATTCTTCAATTAACTCTCCTAAGCGCTGCACCGGCGACATCAACTCTCTCTCCCGCCACCAAGCCATAAACTCGACTGGGTTAAACAGGTTGAAGCTGCACAAGAGTTTGTAAGCGACGCCGCCGTACCACTTATCTAGAGAGACTTGCTGGTTGCCAATGTCCGAAAGGTCGATCGTAGCACAGGCAATGCCATCAGCCGAGAGTTTTTGTACAGTTCGCACCAGCAAACTGGATTTGCCCATTTGTCGGGAATTGAGCACGTAACAAAACTCTCCAGCTTTGAGGGCTTGATAAAGTTCTGAGTCAGCTTGTCGCACTACATAAGTAGGTGCATTTTGCGGGAGACTGCCACCGATTTGATATTGGTAATCGACTGTCATTATCTAGCCTCTAGTCATAAGTTTGTGGCATTTCAATGGTGCCTGTAGCACAAGCAATTTTACCATTTTGATAAGTTGGTTCTGGTGGTTTGATTGTACCAGGAGAATCAGATCGGCACAATATAGATGTGGTCGTTATTTTATTTTTAGAAGCATTTGACTCAACTTTTGTAGCAGGAATTACAAAAACTGCACCGACAAAGCTTTTAAGATCTTTATGCTTTGAGACTCCATAATTAAATGTTGCTTTGTTTGTTGTAGGGTGGGAATATTTGTAATTTTCTGTCTCGGTTTTAATATTGCGAATTCTTAAAGCGTTAACAGAAGTGCTAAAAACACTTTTTTCGGCAAAATAGGCTTGCTGACGTTTGTTGATTAAGCTAATATACATTCTGGGTTCCCATTGCTTGTTGAACCTAACCCTAACCTGAAAGGGTGGCACAACTACCGAAGCTAATACTCCAATCAACATTAAAAACACTAAGTATCCACCAACATTCGATGCAAGGCTAGCTGAGTTAGAATTTGGTTGACTCATTGTTTTGTATCCTCTCTGTTTGTAGTAAAGACTTTAGTCAGGTAAATCTCAAGTGAATGCCGATTTGATATTGGTAATTGACAGTCATTATATTGCCTATACTTAGATTAGTTTGGCACTTGTCTTGTGCCTTGCCCACAAGCAAGTTTACCATTTTCATAGGTGGGTTCCGCTGGTTTAATTGTACCGGGAGAATCAGCTTGGCAGACTATGGATATTGTTGTTATTCCATCTTTAGCAGCATTGGGTTCAACTTTTTTAACAGGAACTAGAAAGACACCGCCGACATAACTCTTAAGTTGTGGTTGCTTGGAGACTCCATAATTAAAAGCAGTTTGCTTTGTGACGCGAACTGAATACTTGTAATTTGTTGTCTCCGTTTTTATCCCAAGTTCCAAAGCATTAACGGAACGCGAAAAAACACTTTTTTCGGCAAAATCTGCTTGCTGAGCTTTGTTCATTGAGCTAACATACTCTTTTGCTTCTGACTGCTGGCTTCTATTGGTATTATTGAGATAAAATGGCAGAGCTATCCCATTCAATACTCCAATACCGGTTATAAGTAATAAGCATCCACAACCGCGACAAGCTGCATTGCGAACTATTGATTCTTGATTGTTAGTCATGGTGTTGTCTCCTTAAATGGTATATACAATGCGAATTATAGTCGGCGAGGCAGAGCCTCTGGATCTGCGTTACCAGGCTCTGCCTGGTAACGATGAAAAGGAGGAAATACTAATCTCTAAGCTCGCAGCTTTTGTACTTCTTTCCGGTCAATGGATGTGGGCTGAATCACTTTACTGCCGATCGCAAAATCGCGCAATTCCACCCTCGTAAACTTCACACCCCAAGGATCTGTCGTTGTATCCAACTCTTCCACTAAAGCATTATTAATCTCATGTCGAGCCGTGTAGAGTTCCTCAACAGATAATTTAGCAAGGTGAGTGCGAATTGAAAGAATCAGCATATTTAACATCGCTTCCTTGAGATTCTGCACTTTGTAGGAAGCTTTTTCTAAGTCAATGATTCGCCAGTACACAATAAAATCAACGGTGATGGCCACCCGATCGCGCGTTGTGCATTCTTGCGGTGGCAATTTTAAAATTTGCTCGCGCAGAGTTTGTTTATAAGCCACTGTTTCGACGAAGGGAATCAAAAAAGTCAAACCAGGTTCGAGTTTCTTGCGATCGTACTTTCCGAAAATTTCAACTAACGCCTCATCTCCTTGACGGACGATTTTTACACTGCTGGCTAAGGATACTCCGGTGATGGCAAGCAATACCGTCAAAAAATAGTGATACATAGTGAATCTCCTGGTAAATAGTTGACAGTTGATGGTGATTTCTTAGTCCGCGAAGGCGGACTTTGTTTGTGTAGAAGCGATTTCAATCGCCGAGTCATAAAAGAGCTAAATCTGAGTTAGCTGTTGATGTGAATTAATCTGTCAGGTACAACAATCAGCGTGTTTCCTTCGCGGCGCAAAACATAAACTTTTTGCCTGGGTGCGATCGCCCCTTGGGAATCTTCATTGCGAGCTTTCCACGAAGCCCCTTCATAAATCACCATTCCGGTTTCTCCGGGGAAAATTTCGGAGATTGTTGTCGCTTCGGTTGCTTCGGGAATGACAAACTTTTTGCGAACAATGAAAATCGGTCGAATCCAGATACTCAGCGCGAGGGCTATCCCCATCCAGTAGAATATCTGCCAGTCAAAATCTTCATACATTATGTTCGCCCAACTAAACTCAAATGCTACAGACCCTCTCCACAAAATAAATGATTCAATTACAGCCGAAGCTCCCATCATTAGCAGGTAAAATCTGTATTTTTGGGGCTGAGTTTTGATGATTAATAGCTCCATCGCACTAAGCACAACTCCGATCAGCAACCAGAATAGGGGCGGGGTGAAGGCGAAACCTGGTTGATTAGTGGCTGACGCCAGCGACCAAATTAGGATAGAATACACAATGCTTTTACCTCGTTTTGATGGGATTCAACCTTGTTATTTCTAATCTAATCAGGTGGCTATTTGAGTTGGCGACTGAGTTATTTGAAAATTCATCGACTTTTCATCGACTTTTCATCGACTTTAGGGGCGGTTGGCATTTATGATGGTTTCAGTGTTTTGATTGTGATAAGCAATGCCACGATCGCTAAGGGTGCGCGAAGAGTGCATACGCGCAGTTAAATCCTGTCTCCTGAGAAATGGCTTTCCCAGTCAGAAAATTCTGGCTGAGGATTTAGGGATGGCCCAATCTACAGTCAGCCATTTTCTGAATGGCAAACCTGTGGATTACGCCAATTTCATCGAAATTTGTCGCGGATTGGGGCAGGAATGGCGCGATATAGCCGATTTTGAGGCGAATTCAGAGCCAGAGGAGGTAGTGCTGGTGAGGGCAAAAGTGGCGATCGTCCGATCGACCTCACACAATACGCTTTCCCAGCAGTTACACCAAGCTTTGAGTGCGGGAGGGCACGAAGTCTTTTTTATTAACAACAGCAGCGACTCAGGCTCATATTTAAAGCGTTGCGATTATTTGCTGTTGCTGATTTCCGAAGAATCGGCGGCTAGCGAAATGGTATTGGAACAAGTGCAGCTAGCCAAGGAATTGCACAATTTAACGGCTCACAAACCCGCAATTTTACCGATTTTAGTTGAATTAAATACACCGCTTTCTTTTGATTTACTGAGCTATTTAGCAGGAATTCAGCCCTGGCTATGGCGCGGTGTTGGCGACTCATTTAAGTTATTATCACAAATTTTAACCATTATCAAAGAAGGTCGCACATCGTTAACTGCCGACCATGAATTAGCTGTAGAATGGAACGCAATTAACAGCACAAAACAGTCAATAATTCAACCCCTGCCAGCAGCGCCGCCAGAATTGCCGGGAGGACAAGTTGAACTCACTTCTTGTTTTTATATCGATCGCCCTCCGATCGAATCCCGCTGTTACGAGACGATCGCCCAACCGGGAGCCCTCATCCGCATAAAAGCACCCAGACAAATGGGCAAAACTTCCTTGATGGCGAGGATTTTGCATCATGCAGAAGCGCAAGGTTCTCGCACGGTAGCGCTGAGTTTTCAGCTAGCCAATAGGAAAATATTCGCTAATTCAGATACATTTTTGCAGTGGTTTTGTGCTAGCATCGGTCAAGAGCTAGGAATGCTGGAGCAGTTGCCCAAGTGTTGGGAATTAGCCGATTTGATTGGCAGCAATCAGTGCTGCAAGGCTTATTTTGAACAGTATTTGCTGTCTGAATCCTCAAAACCTCTGACGTTAGGCTTGGATGAGAGCGATCGCCTGTTTGAATCACCGGAAATTGCCGACGACTTTTTTGGGTTATTGCGAGCTTTGCACGAAGAAGCAAAACGGCGAGATATTTGGAAAAAGTTTCGTTTGATTGTGGTGCATTCTACGGAAGTATATATTCCGCTGGATGTGAATAAATCGCCGTTTAATGTGGGTTTACCGATTGAATTGCCAGAGTTTAATTCTCAGCAAGTGCAAGACTTGGCAAAGCGGCACGGATTGAATTGGAGTGGGAATGAAGTTGGAGACTTGATGGGGTTAGTGGGCGGAAATCCTTATTTAGTGCGGCTAGGAATGTATCATATTTCGCGTCAAGATGTGACTTTAGATCGGTTAGTGAAAGAATCTGCAACTGAAGCGGGAATTTACAGCGATCATTTGCGCCGCCATTTATGGAATTTAGAGAAATATTCGGAATTAATGGAGGCGATGAGAGAGGTTGTGAGTGTTTCCCAGCCAGTTAGATTGAGGTCAGAATTGGGGTTTAAGTTAAATAGTATGGGGTTGGTGAAATTGGATGGAAATCATTGCATTCCGAGATGTCGGTTGTATCAGGAGTATTTTCGCGATCGGCTAAATGGCAAATAATTCTTACAAGACTTACGCAACGGGCATTGCTCCCGCTCGAATTGGTGTCAACTTAAGACTAAAAACCTTGAGAAATCTCGTTTTTCCCGATCGTCTAGATCCCCCTAAATCCCCCTTAAGAAGGGGGACTTTGAGAGCGCTTCCAGTCCCCCCCTTCTTAAGGGGGGCTAGGGGGGATCAAAGTCGATGAGAAGTCGATGAGAACTCACTCAACTTCTCAAATAGCCACGTGATTCAATAAAAATAGAGTAGAAGCAAGGCGCAGTAGGTGAGGTTTGCAAGCCCCACCGCACTCAATGGCCTGGATGAAAACGACGCTAAAAATAACTTGCTTGTTTTTCTTGGCATCGACTGTTCGATTAGGCGATATTAGACAAGCTACGCCTGCACTCGCTGTTTGACTCTAGAATCCCCATGTGTTTACGCCAGGGAGTATGTCAATCACTTGAAAACTACTCTGCTAACACATTTGGACAACAACCATGCAGCTTAAAAAAAATCCTCAACTAGATGAACTCAACAAAGAAGCAGTATCGAGAACAACCATGCAGCTTAAGACAAACCCTCAACTCGATGCACTCGATAAAAAAGCGGAATCTTCAGAAAAAAACATTCTCCCTGACAAAAAACGTAAATCATGGGTAGGAACCTTACTGAGGATCACTTTTATTTACTTTCCTCTGGGCAGCATAATACTTGGTGCGATCGCCCTCCCTTATTCTAGCGGTTGTGGTGGCAAGGCGAAGCAATCAGAAGGTAAACAATATGTTAGCTCAATGAACAAAGGTCAACAAGCAATATACGCCGAGGAGGGCGCATTTTCCAATTCCGTTAATGCCCTAGGCCTCGGCATTAAAACTCAGACAACCAACTATAACTATTCAACCATATCTACCAAAAATGCTGCGTTTAGTTATGGTGTAGCCCGCAGCAATAATCTTCGTAGCTATGTCGGGGCTGTCTTTTTAGTACCTGTTTCCCAAGCAGCTAACAAAGGGAAGACTACTGTCTCCATTCTGTGTGGAGCAAATTCTCCTGGAAATACCCAACCGTCTGCTCCTATCCTTCAGAATGGTAATCCTGTCTGCGCTGCTGGTAGTAGCGACGTGCTTAAGTAAATATCGACATTAATGATAATCTCATGTTACCTGAAATTGTCAAAGGCTTCATCATCTTAGCTTGCATCTTCATTCCCCTCGAAAGAATCTTTTCCTTGCACAAGCAAAAGATATTCCGTCTCGGATGGGCAACCGATGCCACATATTTTTTTACAGGTCACTTTATTGGCAGATCGGGCGCTATTGTTGTGACTGTAATTTTGTCGCTGATAACTAATTTACTCAACCCGGAATTGCAAAGCAAAGTAGCATCTCAACCTGTGTGGTTGCAGTTTGTAGAAGCTATTGTAATTTCAGATATGGCATATTATATGGCTCACAGACTACTGCATGAAGTACCCTGGCTTTGGCAATTTCATGCAGTCCATCACAGCATTGAACACATGGATTGGTTAGCAGCAGTGCGGGTGCATCCGTGCGAGCAAATTTTTACTCAGATTTGCAAAATTATGCCTCTTTACTGGTTGGGATTTACCAAGGAGAGTTTGGTGGTTTACGCTTTTTATTCTGCGGCGATCGCTTTCTTAATTCATTCTAATATTAAATTAAAATTTGGCATCATAAAATGGTTCGTAGCTACCCCACAATTTCATCACTGGCATCACAGTAAAATTCCCGGAATAAACAACAAAAACTTTGCTGTTCAGTTGCCACTGTTAGATTTGCTATTTGGTACTATCTATATGCCAGCAAAAAAAATGCCTCATAAATATGGAATCTCTGATTCTATACCTGCTGGATATGTCGGACAAATGTTCTATCCATTTTCAAGGATGATTAAAAATGCTAGATGAAAATGCAAAACCAGGTATTAAGCGCTATTATCGCTTTTTGCTGGCAATTATGGGTTTTGGCTTGACGAGTGTTGCTTCTTTGGGTGCAGTTGCCCTATTTCATCACATGGATATCCTAACTTTTATCGCCAGTTTAAATACGAAACAAGTAACTGTTGCCGAATTGCAGCAGAATAAGTTGAAACCAGTGATTTTGATCGATGTGCGATCGCCCGAAGAATACGCGGAAGATCGCATCGGTGAAAGTCCCCTTGTTCCCATAATTGATATTGATATGGGGTTCGGTGTCAAGCAGATTCAATCCATTGTCAAAGCTAGGGTTAAATCCGATCGACCTCAGCCGATAATTGTACTTTATTGTGCCAGAGGAGGGCGATCGGTTAAAGCATACAAACAGTTGGAAAAACTCGCTCGGTATTCCCAAGAATCTGCGGGAAATGAGACTAATAAGATTAAGGATATTAGCCTGAATGTTGTTGTCCTTTCAGGAGGTATCAAAGCGTGGCGGCAAGCAGTGCCGGCTCCAAAAGATGCCCAGATATTAGCTCCAATTACTTTGGGGAGTTTGATAAAGTCTCCGTCAGTCACCCTGCTTTCGGAATGAATCGGGGCAGTTGCGACCAAATTGATTTCTGTCAAATCTCTATCAATAGAAAGGTGCATCGTGCTGGCAGATTAGCTATCTTCAAGAAAAGTAGCCAGAATCCTCAGCAATCTGCAACGGTTGGCTGTTTTGGCAGGCAGCACAATAATTAGAGTTAGCATAACTTGATTCCATGCAAAACACGATAGAGATACTTCCTTCTTCAGACTCGCGGACTCTTTCCAAAAAGCAATCCGTACTCCCTAATTACGAAGCAGCCGAGCGACAATTTGTCAATTTGCTAGAAGTCGAGGATTTAGACAAGACGGTGGCGGCAAAACCGTTACTTGTCAGCGATTTTGAAAGCGCGATCGCCTATGCAATTCAAGCAGCTTACCAACAGGAACCGGGCGATGAGGCCGCTCACCGCTTCTTGCAGCGCGTACTTTACCGCATCAACCGCCTCAACTTGTTTTGGTACGACGATTTGCGCCGCTACAACAACGAACGATCGCACTATTTGCGTTCTGTGCGCGATCGCATTGAGGAACCTTGGCAGCAGTGGGAAATCGCACAAATCGACGTTGCAGCGCTGCAAAAATTGCCGGATGTCAAGCAAGCCCTGCGCGATCGCGCCACCGCCGATGTCGATCCTCCGCTAACTGAGCTCGATCGCTACCAGCGGGAACAGATGACTGAAGAGGGATACAAACACCTGCTGGCGATCGCCTCCTTCGACGGTTTAGTGGAAGCCAGCCGTGTTTCTCGCATCATCGGCGGTGCCGGCAACGAAATTCAGTGCACCCTTACGCGAGTGCTGATCGAAGAATACGGCGGCGGTCGCCTCCCCCGCAAGCACTCGACCTTTTTTGCTCAAATGCTGGCAGAATTCGATATGAGTACGGAACCGGAAGCGTACTTCGATTTAGTGCCTTGGGAAGTGCTCGCAAGCATTAATCACAACTTCCTGCTTACCGAACGCAAGCGCCATTTTCTGCGCTACAACGGCGGACTCACTTATTTTGAGGTGGCCGGGCCCGTCGCTTACCGCAATTATCTAGCCGCCGCCCAGCGTCTGGGCCTCTCGCAAGCTGCGATGGGTTATTGGGAACTGCACATCAAAGAAGATGAACGTCACGGCCGCTGGATGTTAGATGAAGTGGCGATCCCGCTGGTTGATAGATACCCGCAGGAGGCGTGGGAGCTGGTGTTGGGGTACGATCAGGAGAAGTCGATCGGCGATCGGGCTGCGGCTGCTGTAGTGCGATCGATCCAAGCCACAGAACGGAATTAACAGCTATATCCTAGGGTGGGTCAGAGACTGATGCACCCTAGATTTTGCACCGTTCTCAATAAGCCTTTTAGGAACAGGCAAGATGCCTGTTCCACAAGAAATACAGTCTTTGTGGAACAGGCATCTTGCCTGTTGCTGACAATGGTAGAACAGGCAAGATGCCTGTTCCACAAGAAATACAATCTTTGTGGAACAGGCATCTTGCCTGTTGCTGACGGAATTAACAGCTATATCCTAGGGTGGGTCAGAGACTGATGCACCCTAGATTTTGCACCGTTCTCAATAAGCCCTTTTAGGAACAGGCAAGATGCCTGTTCCACAAGAAATACACTCTTTGTGGAACAGGCATCTTGCCTGTTGCTAACCATAGTGGAACAGGCATCTTGCCTGTTGCTAACCATAGTGGAACAGGC
>NZ_JAUBOV010000051.1:0-7478 GCF_036700405.1 Microcoleus sp. T3_D1 | reverse complement strand
TGCCTGTTGCTAACCATAGTGGAACAGGCATCTTGCCTGTTGCTAACCATAGTGGAACAGGCATCTTGCCTGTTGCTAACCATAGTGGAACAGGCATCTTGCCTGTTGCTGACCATAGTGGAACAGGCATCTTGCCTGTTGCTAACCATAGTGGAACAGGCATCTTGCCTGTTGCTGACCATAGTGGAACAGGCATCTTGCCTGTTGCTAACCATAGTGGAACAGGCATCTTGCCTGTTGCTGACGCAAGATGCCTGTTGCTGACAATGGTAGAACAGGCATCTTGCACCTACCAGCGATGTATTTTAAAATGCTGTCATTAACTTAATTAGCTCGATCGACAAATCTCTTTGCGACTTTTGGTGCTTCTTAAACAAAACTCCAGCCAGCAGATAGATGTTTTCCGAATAAAAAGCCATTCCCTGTTCTCTGAGAGTGGCGATCGCGCTTTTCACCTTGGGTTCCGAACTATAATAGCCAAAAGTTAAAGGTGCAATTTCAAAATTCGCCACCGAGTAGCCTCGATCCAAGGCATAATCGATCAAACCCACAGGATTAGAATAGCTAGAAACCATCAGCAAAACTTCGTCGCTGCCCAAAGATAAAAGTTTCTTAGCAATTGTCGAACCATCACTGCCCCCGTGCAACAGCGGCTGGTAAATCTTATCATCCACCGCCGGCAAGTAAGGCGGATTTGAGATGACACAATCCGCCGACTCGTATAAAGGCGAATCAAAAAAAGAGCAATTGTTGACGGTGTATCGTTCGTTCAGTTCATATTGCTTAATTTGAGACTGAGCAATTTTCCAAGCTACATTATTTAGCTCAAATCCCTGTATTGTCCCGTCAAAATCAGTTCTCAGCAAAGACTTAATAACTGGACTTCCCTCTCCTGAACCAAACTCTACGATAAGTCGAGAATTGTCACTAGCATTTAACACTAAACTTTCCAAGCAGTGCGCGTAAAAATCCGATTCTTCCGGGCAGTGGAATACCTGTTTGAGAGGATGGGATGAAGTGAGCATAAATTCTGTAACAAAGTTGACTATTTTTAAAGTATCGAATAAGTAATATTCCAGCCATCTGTCGCAAGAGCTATTTTCTCAACTTGTACAATCTATCTCTTCCTCTTTTACCTGGTGCGAGCGCATAACTATTACTGCCGGCAGATTATCCACTTAACTAGATTAATCCGATTGACAGATTGCAATTAGAGCGATTGCTGGTGAGATAGTACATAAGCAAATAATTGTAAATTTTAATAGTGTCAGATATGACCTTTTTTAATTATTCAGTTCCCCCTCTGCGCCGGAAACAGCTTAACATCGAGCTTCAGGATTTAGAAGGGCTTTGGCAGGTTCAGTTTCCCCTTGGCAAAGATCGATTTTATTCACAATTTTATACTTGTCTCGATCGAACTTGCTTGCTGTGGAGCTTGCTGTTAATAGCCATGTTCGGCACAGCACAATTTTTTTCTGTGAGTTGGATGCTGCAAGCCGGTTTGTGGTCAGCGCTCAGCCTCGTAGGTACAGCAGCAATGGTAAGCATGACATACTCTTGGGTCAAAATAGAACGCCTGATTTGGGTGCTTTACGGTTGGGTAATACTAATGTTATTAGGATTGCTGCTGACCGATTTAGCAATTTTTCTCAGTTGGGGAAAAGTGTTGGCGAATCTCTGTCCCCTGTGGTTGGGAATGAGCGGAATTGGGTATTTGGGGACTGGATTTGCTGTGCGATCGCGCGCGCTTTTAGCGGCAAGTTTATTTCATCTGTTGGGAATATTAATTTTACCTTACACGGGCGGTTGGCTTTTCCTATTTACGGGAGCCATAATGGTATTTAGCTTGCTCGTTTTAGCCGAATTGCAATGGGATATGCGACACCCGATTAACAGGCTCGATTAACTTCTGTACCACCGCGATTCCAACAGCTATCTCCAACAGCTATCAACGTCAAGCATTAACCACAAGTGATGAGTAGATTGCTAATGACTCATGATATCAGGCCCGCTAGAATAACGTCACTGCAATTGGTTGGTAGTGAGGATTCTTGGTTCTCATCAAAATTTGAGGATGAAGCCCTCACTACACAGCGAATAGGGGTTATGTTAGCGGACACGATATTACTACTGGCTGATAACTAATTGCCACCCGACTGTACTGATTTGCGGGTTTGGTTAGTATCGTCGCCCTTGTGATGCCACGTGCCACCTTCTTGAACATATTCAGATTTTACACTGTTCCAAGCAACGCTAGTAGCACCATCTGCGCTCATTCCATCTTCGCTAGCGCTCTTAAAAGCAGCCTGAAAAATTTGTTTAGCTCCTTGGGGGAGTTCTTGTGCTTCCGAAGGTAAGGTGTCAAATTGTTGTTCTGGCATAATGACCTCTAATTATTAAACATAAATGTAATCTTATATACGAGAAGCAACTACTTTCCTCTCTCTAAAAGCAAGTTTTAAACCGCATTTTTCTCAGTCTGAGGACAGATGTAATATTAAATTTATTCTGCACCGAGAAGGCAATGGGCTTGCGGTTGCTGGTTGGGCAGGATTTGGGTAATTTCCTTGCTCAAACATCGATTAATCTGATTTCGGCTTTTTCACTTGCGAACTTAGAAAAAGCAATTAACATTAGATAGCGAATTCTGGCAATAATTCGATACAGCATACTTGATGTCTGCTTGTGGAAGTGTTAGAGAACAAGCGCTCTCTGGCATAGTTTTCGCTTGACTATATCAGAGTTTAGCCGATCGCACTCACAAGCAATTCTGACGAGTGCGCCGCCGCTGGTTGATTTAATCTCGCGCGGCTTCGACTCGGATAGCCCTCAGTTCGCCTTGCTGTTTGAGGCAACTCAAATCCCAGTCAAAACCCTTGCTGGTAGCGGGTTGCAGGTGTTATGGCGACTCCGATCGGTCGATCGGGCGTTTTGAGATATTTTAGTTTCCTGAGAAAGTTTGATCTGTATGCTACCAGGGCAAAATTGCCAGCAGCAAGTTAAGGAAAAATAGCGCTCAAAAAATTTTTAAACTAACTCATCTGGCGGAGTGCTAAGCCAAAATTGACGGTGACAAAATCAATAATTTCTGGCTCAAAGCACCTGCATCCGGGGAAAATTCATAGGAAGAAGCGGCCGCTTGTCCCAGAAACCCGGTTGATTCGTAGATGTCTCGTTACTCAACCCAAAATTTTTCATATCAACCCGCTTTTTATCCCCCGTACACAAATTTTGATTGAGCTAGTCGGCCGCTCAATCAAATTTCATCCACCACCTGAAATAAAAAGCCATTTTGTCAAATATTCCTAAAGATGAATGGCGAAATTGAAGCATACGTAATAGCTTATAAACTGTTAACGCCGCGGTGTAATTACTCAGGGAAAAATCATCTAGGGAACGGGACTAAATTTGCTCCCTTACCTTCATTATTCCGCAGCGAAGATTAGAAAATTTGCACGTTACGCTGTCAATTTGACCCTGCGGTTTTGGCATCACAAGCGATCGCAGCACTCTATGCAAAAGCAAGCATTACCATGAAATCTTCTAAATTGTTGAAAGTTGTTTTAGCAAGCGCTTGTACTTTAGGTTTAGCAACGGTTTCCTTAGCAGTGCCTGCTTCAGCCCAGTCGGGCGGTGCTGGCGGCGGTGCTGGTGGCGGTGCCGGTACAAGCGGTACAAGCGGTACAAGCGGTACGACAGGCACAAGCGGTACAACCGGTACGACTGGTACGACTGGCACGGATACAACCGGTACAAGCGGTACGAGTGGCACCGATACAAGCGGTACAAGCGGTACAACGGGTACGACTGGCACGGATACAACGGGTACAACGGGTACGACTGGCACGGATACAACGGGTACAACGGGTACGACTGGCACGGATACAACGGGTACAACGGGTACGACTGGCACGGATACGACTGGCACGGATACAAGCGGTACAACGGGTACGAGTGGCACCGATACAACCGGTACAAGCGGTACGAGTGGCACCGATACAACCGGTACAAGCGGTACAACGGGTACGACTGGCACGGGTACAAGCGGTACAACCGATACCACTGGCACCGGCACAAGCGGTACAAGCGGTACGACTGGCACGGGTACAACGGGTACAAGCGGTACAACTGGTACGACTGGCACGGGTACAACGGGTACAACCGATACGACAGGCACCGGCACAAGCGGTACAACTGGTACGACAGGCACCGGCACAACTGGTACAACCGGTACAACCAATACCACATCGACGCCGGCTGATACTAATTCTGGAGTTTTGAGTGCTCGGCGCGATAGCCCCAACAATTTCGGGTGGCTGGGTGCCTTGGGCGCCTTTGGTTTGATCAACTTGTTTCGGAAAGGCAGTACACCATCCCATCGGTAGTTTCGGGCGATTCCCTACGGGATAGTTTCGCACGCGCGGACTTTTGAAAACAACTTAGAGGCTTAGAAATTCATGACTTCACTCAATCGCAAAAATTTGTTCAAAAAATTGGTAACAGTTGCCGGAATTGCCGGCGTTAGTTCCTTGATAGCTGTGCCGGGATTCGCAGAATTAAACCGCCAGATTAACGGCTTCAACCAGTCGGGCGATCGAGTTTTTGAGCTTGCTGATAACGACTTAAAGGATCCTAATTCTCCGGGACCTCCTATTACAGATCCTAACAACAACAACAATCCCAGCGGTTCTCCCAACACTCCAAATACTCCCACCAACAACACTCCCGGTCGTTCTCCAAATACCCCCACCAACAACACTCCCGGCCGTTCTCCAAATACCCCCACCAACAACACTCCCGGTCGTTCTCCCAACACTCCAACAGGTGGCGAAACCTCGCCTAATTCTCTCAGCAGCCGAGACAGAACCTTTGTCATGCAAGCA
Source organism: Microcoleus sp. T3_D1 (assembly GCF_036700405.1). Classification (NCBI taxonomy): domain Bacteria; kingdom Bacillati; phylum Cyanobacteriota; class Cyanophyceae; order Oscillatoriales; family Microcoleaceae; genus Microcoleus; species Microcoleus sp. T3_D1. The sequence continues at coordinate 2,595 of NZ_JAUBOV010000051.1, read as the reverse complement.
GGTCAACTGGGTATGCTGGAAGTGGAACTTGGCAGATTGGCAGTGCAGCGCGGTTCTAGTGCTAGTGTGAAACAATACGGGCAAGAAATGGTTGAGGAACACACTCAAGCAAATAAAGAACTGATGCAGTTAGTAATGCCAAAAAAGGTAGAACTGCCAACCGAGATGACTACCCAGAACACAGCTTTGATGAAGCGACTTTCGGGACTCTCCGGTACAAGTTTTGACACTGCTTACAAGCAGGCTATGATCGAGAGCCACAATCAGGCTATTGCTTTGTTTCAGGCACAATCTCAACAGGGAGAAGATTCCGACTTGAAGGCTTGGGCAACCCAGAAGTTGCCGAACCTTCAAGCGCACTTGCAAATGGTTAACCAAATGTTGGCAGATACCAGCCAGCCCAAATAGGAGGTAGAGGAGGTAGAGTCCGATCGCCTAAAACGCGATCGCACTCTACCTTTTGTGTTCGGAGAGGGAACAGCAATAAATTCTTTTAAACCCTATAATTTTTGAGAACAAGGGAAGATTTTCTCCGCAACTTGTTGGGCAGCAATATTACCGTGACGTGGCTGTTCTTAATCGTAGGTTTTTGCTGGCTTGCTTACATAGCTGGCCGCCTGAAAAATTAAAAATTATTAATTAAAAGTTCAAAATTAAGTAGGTAGGCGCAAATAAACCTTAGCGTCCAACAGACCTATTCTAGGGTGCCTCAGAACCTCAGATTTTCTACGGTATTTCATGCGAGTTCTCTGCGGCACCCTACAATTTAGTCTAAATTAATCATTTTTTAACAGACAGGCGTTCGATCGCCCGATCGCGGAAACAAGCAAGTGCGATCGGGCGATTTATTCAAACAACACAAAATTAATTAGTCCTCAGTGTCCACAAAAACACTCACAGCCGCCACAGCGATTAGCATTTCATCATTTTTATCATTCAGAGAGGCGATCGCCCTTCCTGGCACAATCATGCCCCCTTGCTCCACAATCAGAGTTTTGCTGCCAAAAGGGAGCACCGCCAACACCTCCTGTTCCCGCACTTGTTCCGGGTAAGGAACAGCCACCTTAACCTCAACAATCATCTGATTGGGGTCAGTCAAACCCGCCACTTCCCAGACCCCCAGCAAAGCATTGTGGGCGATCGCATTCCGTACAGCCCTTGCACAGGCTACAGTCGGTTCCTGCCCGTGCTGGTCTATACCCATCCCCATTTCAATGATGAAACATTTACGTGCCATTGTTGCCCCTTGGTTGATTTTTTGTTTGTAGTCGTTAGCGAAGCCCGCCCCTACGGGGGCTACGCCAACGAAGAGGATCGCACTTTTTGCCAAAACAATTATCAACCAAAGTGACCCCTCTTGAGATTATTTTATAAATTGATATCACAACAAAAGAATAATATCAGTCTTAAAAAACAATCTAACTGTAGGCAAGCTTCAAACCCTTATGAAATCAGTCATTCTCAATCTCAAATCTCAAATGCTATAACTTATGGTAATATAACCAAATTCAGCTTTCCTCGCGGACTGCCAAACTCATCGCCAGCTTGAATCATGGATAGTTTTCTACCAATTGCCTACTTTCAAAACCAATTTCTCCCCTTTACCGACGCCAATATTTCCATAGCAACCCACGCACTGCACTACGGAACCGGAGTTTTAGGCGGGTTGCGGGGAATTCCCGACCCCCAAAATGCCGATCGAATCTTGCTATTTAGATTAGACCGCCACTGTCAAAGATTAAGTCAAAGTGCCAGCTTCCTCCACTGCGATTTACCAGCCAGCAAAATCCAACAAATAATTATTGATTTTGTCCAGAAAAACAAACCAACAAAATCATTTTATATCCGCCCTTTTATCTACACATCCAGTTTAGGAATTGCCCCCCGACTGCACAACGTAGAAACCGACTTTTTTGTCTACGGATTAGAACTTTCCGACTATTTGCCCAAAGAAGGAGTCAACTGTAGAATTAGCTCTTGGTACCGCCAAGAAGACCGCAGTTTGCCCTTAAGAGGTAAAATTAGCGGCGCTTACATCACCTCAGCTTTAGCCAAAACCGAAGCAGTAGAATCCGGCTTCGACGAAGCAATTATGATGAACACTCAGGGAAAAGTCAGCGAAGCTTCAGGAATGAACATATTTGTCGCCAGAAACGGTAAATTAGTTACTCCCGGTTTCGAGCAAGATATTCTCGAAGGAATTACCAGAGACAGCGTAATCACAATCGCCAGAGACTTAGGAATTGAAGTCACAGAAAGACCCGTTGATAGATCGGAACTGTTGATTGCAGACGAAATTTTCCTCTGCGGAACCGCAGCCAAAATTACCCCAATTAAGCGAGTAGAAAACTATCACTTGCCCACAAACCGACCCATCACCGAAAAGATTTTGGACAAACTAACCGGGATTATCGAAAATCGCGACAGCAATTATAAAGAATGGGTATTTCCGATTGATCTTAATTAACCGTTTGTAGTGAGGAGTTCAGTCCTTCTTTTAAAGACTAAATTCCTCACTACAAACCGGGAGCATCTCAGTGTTGTAAAAAGCATTTTTTTTATTGTAGTGCGAGCGTCCCCGCTCGCGTATTGTAC
>NZ_JAUBOV010000050.1:0-55395 GCF_036700405.1 Microcoleus sp. T3_D1 | reverse complement strand
GGAGCCGGATGAGGCGAAAGTTTCATGTCCGGTTCTGAAGGAGAGGTAGGGGTAGAAATGCCCCTATCGACTCTAACAATATTATATAATCTATAAGAGATTACATTTCTTACATTTAACGAATAGAAAGCGAATCTTATGAAAACATTTACCGCTATAATCGAAAAAGATTCTGATACCAAGCTTTACGTTGGTTATATTCCTGGATTTCCTGGGGCGCATTCCCAGGGAGAAACCTTGGATGAGTTACACGAGAATCTGCGTGAGGTAATTGAGATGCTCCTAGAAGATGATACTCTCGTCATTCAGACTGAGTTTATAGGTACACAACAGATTGTGATCCGATAAACATGAGCAATATCCCAGTTCTGAAACCACAGGAAATAGTCCGCATACTAGAGAACCTTGACTTTGTAGAGGTGCGTCAAAAAGGCTCACATAAGCAGTTCCGTCACCAAGATGGGCGAGGAACTACAGTTCCTTTTCATAAAGGGCGTGATATATCACCTCGATTGCTTCAGCGGATTGCAATTGATATTGGCTTTACAGTTGAGGAAATGTTGGAGTCCCGGTGAGTTTACGTGAACTACGTGACTACTTTTTGCCCCAATTGCTGCTGCAAAACTACCGAAATCCGGGAACCGAAACTGCAGGGAAACAAACTCCCGCCAAGGCAAAATGTGAGGGGAAAGCAGGATTTTTTTAATCGCTCTTCTGGACTTCTACATCGATCGCATAAAAGCATTCACCCCATCATATTGATCCGCCATCCGCGAATAAAACTCGATCGATCGCAAATCCAACTCCGGCAACAGTTCACTCTTACTCACCAACTCATATCCCGTTGGACGCAAACAATAAACCGAAATTACCCCATATTACCAAAACCAAACCTCCTGCACACCCACCCGACGATAGATTTCCAGCGTATCAATTCCACCACTCGTCACTGTCACAAGGAAGATGCCCCCACCAACTCCAACCGATATCGGTACAAAGCCACAGGATTCCCCCCAGCCGCAAAATAATCCGGGTCTTGGGGCGACAAATAAATCGCTGTCACCTGATCCGCCTGAATTCTTTTACTCGCAGAATCGCCATTTTTGCCACATCCAACAACTCGATAAGCCGTTGTTGTTTCCACCTCGTTTAAATAAATATCAGACTCCCCCCGAAACACCTGCTGAGAAATCTCTGTAGACACAAACTCGCGAGGATTCCGCGTCTCAGTCCCCCGACTGGTAACAATCGAAATTAATTGGCGTTCCCCTTTCAAAACAGTAATTTGGCGGTTGGGATTGGTCGGATCGACTTTCACCGAAAGTACGCCACGATCGCCTAAATAAGCCTTGGCAATATTCAAACCGTTAAAAGTGCGATCGGCTACAATCTTTTGATCATTTTTAAATGTATAATTAGAAATTAACCCAAGATTTTTTTCAGGTTGAAATCGCACTTTAAATAATACCGGCTGCTGCAAATACTGGCGGTTGCTTTCAAACCCTGGCGTGACAATATTTGGCGCTAAAGGAGCGGCTAAATCTACCAAAGTGCTAGCAACATTCCAATTCCCCGCCATCCAGTCGGGATATACCAAATCTCCCTTAGCTACAGCGATAGGAGGCTTGCTTTCCCAATTGGGAAAACTTGATATGCGATCGCCCAAAACCCCCGCCCTCGCACCGCCACCCCACAGCAGTACCAGCAAAAACAAACAAAAACTCCAAATTACCTTCATACCCACTTACATTCAAACAACTAATTTTCGGTCTCTATTTCTCTTCTCTGCGTTCTCTGCGCCCTCTGCGGTTCATTAATCCAAAAATTAGACAACAAATGAGTCAAACATCATATTTTATACCATTTTCATAAACAGGCAAGATGCCTGTTTCACAAAATTAGATGTTCTGCTTGTGGGGAGTAGGGGTTGGGCAGGAGAACCCGCCCTAATATGCAATTTAAAGGTGGAAAAGCCGATTTTTTAAAGCGCCTCAACAGGTGCAGGTTCCCAAACTTCCCCGTATTTCTCCTTCAATTCGTGCCAATTTTCCACCTGTCCTGGTTCGTATTCCCCCGGCTTTCCCCACTGCAAAAACGCACTCAAAGCAGCCTCATTTTGTTCGTCTAGAAAACGGATTGCATAAGTAGTGAAATTGCCTCTTTTCGCCTCACCCGTTTCAAACTTCACCTGTTTTATTTTGTCCATATTTAGGTGAAACTCAAATATTTCGGCGTGCATATTGGCATATTTACCCTTCGGCAACTCCGCATAAAACAGCTTGTGAATTGAACCGCGCACTTCCAGCACCGCCGCGCTGCTAGTCACGATTAAACGCAGCGTTCCCAATTGTTCGCAAGCTTCCAAGAATTCTTTCAGATTAGGCATAATTTAATTGGGGAATTGGGAATTTGGTATTTGGTATTTGGAATTGGGCATTGGGCATTGGGCATTGGGCATTGGGCATTGATTATTGGTAATTAAAAACAACAACCAATGACTACTGACTACTGACTACTGACTACTGACTAATGACTACTGACTATGTTTCGTGCAGTTCGTAAGCAGCGACAATCCGCTGCACTAGAGGATGTCGCACCACATCCGCCTGAGAGAATTCGCAGAAAGCAATGCCCTCAACGTTGCGTAGAATGTTTTGGGCGACTGACAATCCCGACTGTTGGTTTGGCGGCAAATCTGTTTGAGTGATATCGCCCGTCACTACCATTCTCGATCGAAAGCCCAGACGAGTCAACACCATTTTCATCTGAGCCGGCGTCGTATTTTGAGCTTCGTCCAAAATTACGAAAGCATTGCTGAGAGTGCGCCCCCGCATATAAGCTAAAGGAGCTACTTCGATCAAGCCTCTTTCCATTAAATCGGCCATTTTTTCAGGGTCGATCATTTCTTGCAGGGCGTCGTAAAGCGGGCGCAAATACGGATCGACTTTTTGCTGCAAATCTCCCGGCAAAAACCCTAATTTTTCGCCAGCTTCCACGGCTGGCCTGGTTAAAATCAGCCGTTCGTACTGCTTGCTTAACAGCGCTTGCACGGCGAAAATAGCTGCTAGAAATGTTTTGCCAGTACCAGCGGGGCCAATGCAAAATGTCAGGTCGTGCGTGCGTACTGCTTGGACGTATTGCCGCTGCTTGAAGGTTTTGGCTCTAATTTCTTCGCCGCGGCGGGTTCTGGCGAGAACGTCTCGCTGCAAGTCTTGTAAATCGCCTTGGCGGTTGGTATCCAAAGCTTGGCGCGCCGTCTGGATTTCAACTCCAGTAATATTTTTGCCGGATTTCCAATAGTCGGAGAGCGATCGCACTAATTTATGACACAATTCTACTTGAGTTTTTGTGCCCGAAATCAGCAGTTCTTGCCCTCGCATTACCAGGGTAGCACCGGTTTGCTTAGAGATCATTTTCAGGTTTTCTTCTTGATTACCGGCCAGCGACATTGCACTTTGAGTGCTCGGTAACTCTATTGTTAGTTTTTCATTCATGCCAACATAATCTCCTCCAAATAAGCAATTAAAAGTTAACAACTAAACATTCAACCAGTCACTATTTGCGAACAAAAAGACGCCCGTTACTAGGTTTTACCTAGTATCTAAGGCGTCTTTTAGATTTAGCTCCCAAATGAGTTTGGTGCTTGAGGCACAAATCAAATCTCCCTTCTATTAAGTCAGGCAATTTTAGATTTTAGATTTGAAATTTTAGATTTTAGATGAACCTGATGCCGCTGACATTTGAAATTTAAAATTTTACATTTGTTTCCGATCGCAAAACCGGCAATTTCAAACCAAACGGGGCTTGTAATACAAACTCTACAACAGGCAATCTAAAATCTAAAATTCTTTCGGGGTTCTGCAGTTAGTTAATAACCGGGAGTATTTCTGCTCGTTCTAAACGTAGGTGTGTTAGTACGGCGAGGTTGTTCTCTCGGAGTTCTGCTAGCCAAGGGACTCGGCGACGGAGGCGGCGTCCGGGGTCGGAAGTCGCCTCGCGGCTCCCGCGAGCCACGATCTGGCCGATCGCGATCTGGGCGGTCGCGATCCGGGCGATCGCGATCGCCCCTGGGCGGGCCAGATCCGCGATCGCCCGCTTCACCATCGTATATATCTAAGTAGAGGGACTGACCCGCCGTCTGCGCCACCGCTTCGAGCGTAGTTCTAATTGCCTGAATATTGCGTCCGCCCCTACCGTAAACCCGGCCTTTGTCGGGATCTTCAAAAGCAAGCCTAACCCAGACCCGCGATTGGCGCGGGTGCAGTTCGCAATCAACCCGCAAAGAGCCGGGGGTCTCTAAAAAAGGCCCAATTAAAAACTTAACCAGTCCAGCATAGTTGGGACTAGCTGACTGTTGCTGTGCTGGATTCAACGTTGGCTCCGGCTCCGACTTGTTCAAATACATGGGCTTTTCTCAGGATGTCACGCACGGTGTCAGTTGGCTGAGCGCCTTCTTGCAGGCGCTTGACAATCGCTGGAACATCCAGCCTGGTTTCGTTATTTCTGGGGTTGTAATAGCCGAGCTCTTCTAGGGGACGGCCGTCGCGGCGAGTAGAACTGTTCATCGCTACAATCCGGTAGCTTGTCTCGCGTTTTTTCCCGTATCTCTTCAATCGCAGTTTGATCATCTTCTTGCACAATAGTCTTGTTCCAATTCTAAGCTATTTTGTCAGTGCTCCTTCCCCGAACCCCAACTCAACCCCTATTTCTTAACCTCCGACCAAAATATCGCTACGATTTGCTGCCCCCAAGGCAGGTCTGGCGCCGTCAATGTGCGGTGTAATTGCTACTGGCAAAATCGATGCAGTTCCCCACTGCTGCACCAATTTTTGCAAAAATATATCTTGCTGCGCTCTCAAAGAGTCCCAATCGGTGCCGCGATTAATAATTGCAAACCAAACTAAACCCCGATCGCGCGTGGGTATGGCTCCAGCCAAAGCAATCACCGTGTCCAAAGTACCAGTTTTCACCACAGCCGATCGCGGAATGTGTCGGTATTCCAAAGTTCCTTTATCGCGGCCGGACACCGGAAACAAGTCAGCAACTGTCAGCCCAGTAGTCTGAAGGTTGCGCCCGATCGCCTGCATCATCCCACAAGCCGCCCTCGGAGACATCCGATTTTCCACTCCCAATCCCGAACCGTTAACTAATTGAACTTCCTCCTCCGGCACCCCCGCAGCCCAAGTCGCTTGCTGCTGCACTATTTTTGCCCCGCCCAAATCGTCGGTCAGCATCTGAGCCATTTCATTATCGCTGTGGACGTTCATCTGCTTGAGAATTTCAGCTAAAGGGAGCGATCGGCGTTTCAGCAGCAAACGCCCCGAAGTCACAAATTTCTCAGCAATGACGCTGCCGGCAACCGTTACTTGCGGCTTTCTAGTTCCCGGAGCCATCTTAGAATACATTGCCACCACGTCCGCAGGCCAATTACTACCCTCAAGAGCTTGCCGCAGTATCTCCCCCGCCACCAAAGGATCGGACTGGTAATTCATGCGGAAATTGCCTGTCACCACCAAATTTCCCGCCACGCGCTCGATACCCATTTGATTGAGGGCATTGCCCACGGCGATCGCCTCCTCCCACACAAACAGCGGATCGCCCCCGCCGCTGACCACCAAATCCCCCTGCAATACACCATTCCTAATCGGCCCCGTTCCCCGGAACCGCGTTTCAAACTGATAATCCGCGCCCCAAGTTTCCAGCGACGCCAGAGAAGTTGCAATCTTAGTCAGCGAAGCCCCAGGCATCAGCGTCTTGCCCTGCTGACTTACCAGCGGCATCATTCCCGCTTGCACCCAAATTCCCTGATTGCCCTCAATCAAGTTCTTGTCTTTCAACTCTTTTAAATATTCCCGCACCGTCGCTTCTGCTGGCAAGTCGGGATTTGCCGCATTTATTCGCCCAAAAGCCAAATCTTCGGCCACCACTAACCCGGGTATCCCTCCCCGCCAAGCCAGCACTGACGCAGCATTAGGCGCGGCACTGCCTACTCCAGCCATGTCCAGCCACAGAGACATCATCCCTGAGCTAAATAAATCCAGCATTTTTTACTCCTAAAGTCAATCGATATTAGATTTTAGATTTGAGATTAAAGAATTGAAGAAAGCGCTCCCACTGATAAATCCGGGGGCAAGTGATGAGGATGGGGAGCTTTTTTTTCGCTCCACGGATGAATCCGGGGTTTCCGGACTAAAGTGCTTGCGGTCATGTAAACTATTTCATTGATTTTTTCAAGATGCCGTCAAAAATAGTAAAGTAGTGACAAAACAAGTTCTATCAGAGTAGTCGGAAATAAGAATTGTCCGATCGCCCTAGCGAGCGGATTTTAGTTCTTTATTCAGACTTGTGGATTCAAGATCCTGACCGAAAGACGAGACGCAAGCCCCGGGCTACCGACATGGGGATAAGTCGGTAGCGGTTTCAACCGCCGTGTATAATCAGCACAAGCGAAAAGTGAGTAGGAATAACATAAGAGCGCATTGAAGTACCCTAGTATGGAGCAATCCCAGCAACGGACAGATCCAACTAGATTTGGAATAGTTAAAGGGCAAATAATGGCAGGGTATGGAGCGTTCAAACTTAAACATACGAAGGCCTCAGAAAGTATACGCAATCTCAGCTTTAAGCTGTTTGAGTGAGTAGAGGGATACTTGAATGTCCCGTTGTCGCCTTGATTGGTGGGCAAGAATCCCCCGGCTTTAGACGTGGGGAGGTTCAATTCCTGGTAGAATTTTTAGTGTTTCTCAAACATTGGTCAATGGGATCGACACGCGCAAGAATTGCAATAGACGCTATGGGTGGGGATCATGCCCCCGCCGAAGTTGTAGCTGGAGCGCTTAAGGCACAAGAAGAATTAGGCGTAGAGATTTTGCTTGTGGGCGACCCACAGCAAATAGAAGACTCGCTCCGGCAACAAGACGCGATCGGCCGCGTCTGTACAGGTCAGCTAGAAATCGTTCCTTCTGAAGGAGCGATCGAAATGCACGAAGAACCTTTGAGTGCCCTCAAACGCAAGCCCAACGCTTCGATTAACGTAGCGATGAACTTGGTAAAGCAGCAGCAAGCTGATGCTGTGGTGTCCGCCGGTCACTCCGGCGCGGCAATGGCTGCTGCCCTGCTCAGGTTGGGCCGGCTCCCCGGAATCGATCGCCCTGCGATCGGTGCGGTTTTGCCGACAATGATACCGGGCAGCTCTGTACTCATTCTCGATGTTGGCGCTAATGTGGACTGCCGCCCCAAATTTTTGGAGCAGTTCGCTCTTATGGGAACTATTTACAGCCAGTGCGTGCTGGGTGTCGCCGAACCTAAAATCGGCCTGCTCAACATTGGCGAAGAACCTTCTAAAGGCAACGACGCAGCCGTGCGGACTCACCAGTTATTGGTGGACAACCCGAACATTCCTTTTGTGGGCAATGCCGAAGGCCGCGACGTGCTGTCGGGGAAATTCGACGTGATTGTCTGCGACGGGTTTGTCGGCAACGTGTTGTTGAAGTTTGCGGAAGCAGTGGGCGAAGTCGTAGTCCAGGTGCTTAAGGAAGAGTTGGTCAAAGGACTCCAACATCAAATTAACGACCCTATGCTGCAAAAAAGCTTGCAAGGATTCAAGCAGCGGGTAGACCACGTTGAACACGGCGGCGGTTTGCTGTTGGGCGTTGCTGGAGTTTGCATTATCAGCCACGGTTCGTCTCAAGCTGCTTCAATTTTCAATGCCATTCGTTTGGCGAAGGAGGCTGTTGACAACCAAGTGCTGGAGCGAATTCGATCGTCCAACAACCAAAGCGCTCTGGAACAAGAAGCTGTGAATTAGAGGCAGTAAGTAGGAATTAAAAATTAAAAATGTAAAATTAAAAATGTCAGCTTAAACCAACTGTTTTGCTTAAAAAAAAGTAATTTCAGCAGTTTAAAAAATAATTTTAATTGGTAGTTTTTAATTTTTAATTTCTAGATGGAACAGCGAGTAAATGGAGAGGAATGTTGCAGCAATCAGGGTTCGGCATTGCCGTCACGGGTAGCGGTTCTTGTACACCGCAGGTTTCGCTGGATAATAACGGTTTGAGTCAGATAGTAGAAACGAATGACGAGTGGATTGGCGCGCGGACGGGTATTCGCTCCCGCAGGCTGGCGGACGATCGCACTTCTTTGTGCGATTTAGCCACAGAGGCATCTCAAAAGGCGATCGCAATGGCAGAAATTTCGCCGACAGATATCGATTTAATTATTTTGGCGACTTCCAGTCCTGACGATTTGTTTGGCACGGCCAGTAAAATTCAATATCAGTTGGGCGCGACAAAAGCTGTGGCTTTTGATTTGACAGCAGCTTGTTCGGGCTTTATTTTTGGTTTAGTGACAGCCTCGCAGTTCATTCGGACAGGGGTTTATCAAAATGTTTTGCTGATCGGAGCCGATATTTTATCTCGCTGGGTGAATTGGTCGGATCGGGGTACTTGCATTCTCTTTGGAGACGGTGCAGGTGCGGTGGTATTGCAAGCTTCAGAAGTCGATTCCTTTTTGGGATTTGAAATTCGCAGCGACGGCACACAAAATTCGTCTCTCAATTTGGCTTACAAAGCCGAGTCAAAAGAATTAATTGAGGGCGTCAGCGTCGGAGTTGGCGGATTTCATCCCATCACAATGAACGGTCAAGAAATCTATCGCTTTGCCGTGAGAAAAGTGCCGGAAGTCATTGAAAAAGCTATGTTTCGGGCAAATGTCAGCGCTGCTGAAATTGACTGGCTGTTGTTGCACCAAGCCAATCAGCGGATTCTCGATGCAGTTGCCCAAAGGCTAAAGATTCCCCCCGAAAAAGTAATCAGCAATTTGGCGAATTACGGCAATACCTCAGCGGCTTCAATTCCCCTTGCCTTAGACGAAGCCGTGCGTCTGGGTAAAGTTAAAGCGGGCGATACTATTGCTGCTGCTGGTTTCGGTGCAGGTTTGACTTGGGGGGCGGCGATTTTTCAATGGGGAAGGTAATACCATTTTAGATTTTAGATTTTAGATTTTAGATTGGGAATTACTGAGGAACTATGGGTTTGGAGCTGGTAAAGCAGTTTCATTCTTTTTGGGAACTGGTATAATGTTTGGCGGCTTCAAACTTTGGCTAATGATTGTGGGGAGTGCGACCGTTGCATAATACAAATCCTTTAACAAGCCATACATAGGGCAAGAGGCGCAGCCGTACTGCCTCGGGACAGGAGTTCTTGACAAGCCCGCCCTGAGATTGAAAATCCTCTATTCTTCGATCGACTTTCCCCGGCTTGAAGGTGGAAAATTGTGCTACGGCTATTAATCAAATTAAAGTAGCAAAAAAAATATAAACCTGGTAAAAAAGGCAATTATATGTTAGAATTGTGAGTCGCGAGTAGATAGTTCGTTAACGGAAAGATAGCGGATACCAGCGAGCGAACTTAGAAGCGGGAAAGAAAGAATTTTTGCAATCACCAATTAGCAACCACCAATTAGCAGATTACCGGAAAAATGACTAAAACAGCATGGGTATTTCCCGGACAAGGTTCCCAGGCGATCGGGATGGGTGCAGACTTATTAAACTTGCCAACAGCCAAAGCCAAATTTGAGCTCGCTAAAGAAATTTTAGGTTGGTCTGTCCCGGAAGTTTGCCAAAAAGAAGAAGCACAACTATCTCGGACTCTCTACACTCAGCCTTGCTTGTTCGTAGTAGAAAGTATTTTGGCCGACTTAATGCGAGAAAAAAGCGATCGACCAGCGGTAGTTGCCGGTCACAGTTTAGGAGAATACGTTGCCCTCTACGCAGCAGGCGTCTTTGACTTTGAAACCGGATTGCGCTTAGTCAAACGTCGCGCCGAACTCATGGACACTGCCTCCGGCGGGCAAATGGTGGCTTTGATCGGGTTCGACAGGCAGGAACTAGAATTGCAAATTCAATACAGCCGAGACGTAGTGCTGGCAAATGACAACAGCGAAGCACAAGTCGTGATTTCTGGAACGCCCGCAGCAGTAGAAGATTTGCTTGCCAAAATCAAAGTCAAACGCGCCGTTAAATTGAATGTTTCCGGTGCGTTTCACTCTCCGCTGATGGCATCAGTGGCGGCAGAGTTTCAACTAGCGTTAAAGTCTGCAAGGTTTTCCGATGCTAAAATGCTGGTGCTCTCGAACGCAGAACCGTCAGCCACTACCAGCGCAGCTACTTTAAAGCAGCGCTTGACTCAGCAGATGACCAAAGGCGTGCGCTGGCGAGAAATTTCCCTGCAATTGCCGCAACAGGGAATCGATCGGGTAGTGGAAATTGGCCCCGGCAAAGTTCTCACAGGTTTGATCAAACGGACTTGTCCCGATTTAGCGCTGGTAAATGTTAGCAGTTTTGCAGATTTGCCCGCCTAATCTATTTTTAGCCTGTTATTAAATGGCAGGTTATAAAATTTAGAGTTAATTGGCCCGAAGATTGCCCAACAACGAATCGCACAACAGGCCAATCCGAATATTGCCTGTTGTGCAAATTGGGGATAGACGATCCAGACAGTTAGAAAATATTAATCAAAAATCGAGAAATCGATCGACCTGACGGGGCGATCGCCAAATCCTGATGTAGACTAGGCGTAAAAACCAAGCTTATCTGGATGTTTATATGAAAAAAGTCCTTTACTGGTTGATGGGCGACAAGGCAGGCAGAACCATCGTAGGTGCCTGGAACTGGATGTGGGGACTGCCCGTGGAATCCGGCGGCCAGGTGTCGGTGGCGGTAGCCGAAGAGTCACTGCGATCGATGCAAGAATCAGTGCAAAAGCTAGCAGCAGCAGTCTCCACCCAAGTTGCAGCCTACCAGCGCGCCAAAACGAAATATGAAGAAAAAGTTAGAGAAATGCAAACCGTAGAGCGCCAAGCCCTCACAGCCCAGCGCAACGGCAACGAAGAAGCAGCCCGCTTGGCAATGTCGAAAGTAATTCAGACAGAACAAATTCTGCCGCAGTTAGAAGCCCAAGTAAAACAAGCCGAACAGTACGTCAACGCTTCCAAAGACAAGCTAAATCGAGAGCGGATGAAGCTGGAAGCCTACAAAACCGATATGCAAAATATGAAAGATATGGCAGAGATTAACGAAGCTCTCGGAGCCATATCCAAAGTCAACAACGACCTCAGTATCGATTCAGCTCGATCGCAATTTGAGCAAGCCAAAAACGCCGTCCACGGCCGCAACCTCCAACAGCAAGCTTTAGCAGAAATATCTGAGAATCCCCAAGAAAGACTTCAGGCAGAATTAGACAATATGACCTTAGACGATGAAGTTAATCGCAGGCTACAAATGTTAGACGACTCCAACAACAAAGAACTTCCCAGCTAAGGACAATTTTATGGCTAAGAGCGGGCCTCCCCCCATAGTTTTTATCCTGTTATTTCTCTTGCTAGCCGGTGGCGGTTGGTTCTTTTTTCTCAACAAACCAGCATCGCAAGATGTTAGTAACAATCCCCCCACTCCCACACCCGCAGGCGATGGCGTCCCACTTCCCGTCGCGCCAGTAGTTGGCCGCGCTTCGCCTGTTGCAGCTACTTCCTTTGCGCTTCCAGCTTCTGTTCCTGCGGGTACGGCGGTGAGAATTGACGGTTCCACCAGCATGGTGACAATCAATCAGAACCTCAAGAACGGCTTTGAAGGCAAATTTTCCGGCACGACAGTCGATACCAAAGCGAACGGTTCTGAAAAAGGAATTCAGGATTTGGTGGCGGGAACAGCCGATATTGCAGCGGTATCGCGACCTTTGACGGCTCAAGAACAAGGTCAGGGTTTGGCAGCGGTGCCCGTTGCCCTAGATACGATCGCCCTTGTAGTCGGCATTAACAACCCCTTCAAAGCAGGTTTAACCTCCGCTCAAGTTCAAGCCATCTTCAAGGGAAATGCTCAAGACTGGTCGAAAGTCGGCGGCCCGGCAGGCCCGATTAAAGTGATAAATCGACCCGAAGTTAGCGGCACTCACCAAACGTTTAAAGAACAAGTGCTCGGAGGTGGCGAGTTTGGTAGGACGGCAAATATTACCACGCTCGATCGAGATGCTACAACTCCCCTGCTGCAAGCTTTAGGCAACAACGGCATTGGCTATGCGACTTTCGCTCAAGTAGTCAATCAGAAAACGGTGCGAGTTGTTCCAGTCAACGGTGCGACGACGGATGCTGGTAACTATCCTTACCACCGGCAGTTGTACTACGCCTACAAAAATCCTCCTAGCCAAGCAGTTAAGGATTTCTTGGGCTACGCGACTTCTTCGGAAGGACAGAAAGCTATGCTGGCCGGAAATTGAGCCTTTGTAAAGAATTCGCCAGAATAAATTCTGGCACTACACAAGCTGGCAAAGCGGTTTCAACCGCCGAATCATCTAACAACACGACACGCATAAACACGGATACACTGATGATACTCAACTTAGCCAATTAGCTAAACAGTCCGATCGCTGGGCCTATCCGTGTATCCGTGTCAAAATCCGTGTAGTGCTTCTTTTTTGATTGCTGAACTGATAGGCTAATATTCGATGTAATTTAAAATTTAAGGTTTTTCTGTGAGCAAAAGTCGCGAACCAGTCGAAAGTTTACTTCTCTACTATTTATTCAAATGGTCAATTGTCAGCCCGATGCTGCACCTTTACTTTCGGGGCCGCATCTACGGTGCAGAAAATGTTCCGACAGAAGGGCCACTGGTGGTAGTCAGCAATCACGCCAGCGATTTTGACCCGCCGATTTTGTCGAATTGCATGAGGCGGCCCGTCGCATTTATGGCAAAGGAAGAGTTATTTAAAGTTCCTATTTTGAAGCAGGCAATTACGCTTTACGGTGCTTATCCAGTGAAGCGGGAAAGTGCCGATCGCAGTGCAATTCGCTCGGCTATCAACTCTTTGGAAAATGGCTGGGCGACGGGTGTATTTTTGCAGGGAACTCGCACCCCAGACGGCAGAATTACTGAACCGAAATTAGGTGCTGCGCTGATAGCTGCTAAGGCAAAAGCGCCGCTGTTACCTGTTAGTTTGTGGGGAACTCACGCGATTTCGTCGAAAGGTTCGGGAATCCCGCGTCCGGTGCCGCTGACGGTGCGAATTGGCAAGCTAATTGAAGCGCCCGGTTCGTCGGATCGCGAGGAGTTGCAAGCGTTGACTCAAAGATGTGCAACGGAAATTAATGCGATGCACGATTTGGGGCGTTAAATTGCGGTAATATTATGTCCGGTTAATTAGTTATCATAAGAGTGCGAGCGTCTCGCTCGCGAGCTAGAAGCCTGCACGCGAGCTAGAAGCTCGCACGCGAGCTAGAAGCCTGCACGCGAGCTAGAAGCTCGCACGCGAGCTAGAAGCTCGCACGCGAGCTAGAAGCTCGCACGCGAGCTAGAAGCTCGCACTAAACAATAAATATAAGCGAGCGCTCGGACTTGATATAATCAGACGCTCAGATTTCTGCTTTAGCAGCGGTTACATAAGCGACAGCTAAAGGCGAAATTTTTTTTGTAACTGCTGCGATAACTTGGCGATCGAAGTCAGTCCAAACTCTAGGGCGATCGAACATACAAGGCTGCAAAACCCCCCACAATAAGCCGTCAGAACAAAGGTGAGCGTGAATCAAAGCTCGATGCCCGAACTCTTTTGCCTCAAAATTTTTGTTGACTACTTCAGGATTTGCTGTTTCAACATCCTCAACAAAAATCGAAGGTTCAGTTCGCAAAGCTGCTGCAAACAAAGGGTCTTCTTCCCCTAAAGATTCTGGTTCTTTTTTCCATTCCGCGTCCCCAATCTCTGGAAAGTTCGAGTTGCGACGCCAGCAGTAAGGTACTCTGCCTCTTTGCGTTTCAGGATTGCGGAGGTAGAGAAAGACCCGATCGCAATTTAACACCTCGCCTAAAGCCGGCACCAAAGCCGAAAAAACAGCATCCGGCGTTTTGCTGTCACTCAAAATTTTATCCAGAACTTGCGGCAGAATTTGGTCGGTCATTAACTTTAGCTTTTGAAGTTCATCTCTTAATTTTAAACTACTCCTTCTCTTCTTTTACGAATTTGTCATCAGCGTCTTCGCGGTTCGTTAAATCGCTAGAGGAGACAAGTTTTAAAACCAGAGGGAATGGAAAAAAATTAAAACTTGCTCAATGCTTTCCTTTGTTTATTCCATTCTGGCTTGGCTGAAGTTAGCACCTGTATAACCGGTTGTCAGCCAAAGAATAGCCCTAGCGCCGTCGCGAACAGCTTTTTCCATTGGTTCGGGGGTTCGCCCAGACGGAACTGCGACAGGCTTAAAACTAATGCCTCGACTGCCGAGCACGATTTCGCCGATAATCTGAGCTCGCCGCATATGATCGTCAGAAGTGATCAGATACACGCTCTCAATCCCTCTAGCTTTCAATTCATCTACCAGCGTAGTAAAATTTGTTACCGTATCCACTGCTCTGTAGTCTAAGTGCACGCGATCGGACTCAATTCCAGCTTCTGAAAACACCCATTCCGCGAACTCAGGATTGCTGCCAGACGACACCCAAATTGGCAATTCAGGGTGATCCAGAGCAAATTTGGCCGCAAACACCTCTCGCTCCGTAGCCCCACCTAGAACTAACAAAGCTTGGGGTCTCTGAAATTCGCTCTTAACCTCCTGATAGCCAAACCAACACGCCATCAAAAGCCCTACTAGGAACCAAAAACTGCGTGAAGTATTCAAAGGCTGGTAACGCCGCGTGTTTGAATTGATTCTTAACCACATCTAAACCTATAAAAATTTTATGTAACTCACAAAGGAACCATAGCAAAAAATACCGCACGTACAGCCCACTAACAGGAATTAAAAATTAAAATTTAAAAAAGGGTCGGGGGATCATAGATTTGAGATTTGAGATTTGAGATTTTAGATTGACTCTACGCTGGTGGTGGGGCTTAAACAGGTGATTTTAGATTTCAGATTTCAGATTTGAGATTTCAGATGGATTCTATAGAGGTTCTGGGTAAGTCCTCGTCTTCCAGCAAGTATTCGTCTGTGGGCGAATTCGTTAGCGGATATGCAAAAAAGAGAGGCAAAACTTAGGCTTACCCCTCCTGCTGTTAATTTTTCTTGGTTTTTAACGGGACTGGCCGGGTTCGAACCGGCGACCTAGCGCTTCAGATTTGTGTGAGTTTCCCCACTCTCTGGACTATACCTTCACCATAGGCTTGCAGCCTTTAGGTGGTGACCGTCTAGTCTCTAAACCTTCCTGATTTCAATATAGGCGATTGTTTAATCGCCCTGAACTCAGGCTTGGCTTGGTATTGCCTTAGAGTCATAGGAATCCACGAACTCTTTAGGTTTCACCAAATTTGACCACATTCACTCCCAGAGTTTCCTCGCAGGGTGCCCGATTCTTCAGGAGGCGCTTGCTCTATCCATCTGAGCCACAGCCCCAGTTGCTAAACCGTTTTGATTATAGCAGTTAATGTCGATTTTGATTTTTTTTTGATGATTACCGATCGCCAGTTGCGAGTTTGGCAGCGATGCGGGCAAAGTTTTCGGCTGCGGTGAGTTTACCAGCACCGTAACAGGCGCGCTGTCTCCATGCGGTGACGGGGAGATGGCCGGGGGGAGCATCTTCGTTGAAGGAGAGCTCGCTGTAATATTTCCAATTTTCCTTGACTCTCCAGCCGACTCGATCGCAAAATTCAGTATAATTTGCCTCGGTACTTTCCCAAATCTGCTGCTGCACGCTCAACCCGAACCGCCCGCTGCTGTATTGTTGCCAAAGTTTGTCGATCGTGCGAAGGTCTGTAGGAGGAAAACTGTCAATATCGGCTGCACTCAGCCACCCTTCGTCTTCCCTGACAGCGATTTGCAGCAAGATTTCCCAAGTGTGTTCATCAGCTTTGCGCCATTTTCCAGTTTCTAATAGCTTTGTCAGTTGGCGGTAGTCCATCCCCACTTCGGAGATAGCCGGAGTTGTCGCAGGTATAGCGCCGATTTTGTCTTCCAGCCGCAGTAGAGTGCTGACAATCAATTCGGGGTTTAGTTGTTCGAGGCGGTACAGAACCCATTCTAACTGAGATTGCAGGTATGTGCGGGCGATCGCACCTTGCTGCAATTCCCCATGCAACTCATCAAATTTAGCTGACCAATTTTGTTGAGTGCGGGCCAATTCCCACATTTGTTTGGCCCACTGCAATCTAACTTGTTCTTTTTTTAAATAAGTTTTGGAAGGCTTAGCACGTTGCGGGTAGGGAGTCAAATCCCAGCCGCAAATCGAGCAAAACTCTGCTTTTTCTTCTATGTATTCAGCACCGCACACTGGACAGTTAGACATATTGCCATAAATTCGGTTGCGAAGTAATTATATGACATCTGGTAAATTAACCCTAATTCGATTAGGTACGCACTTTGCACCCTACCCTTACAGTGTATCTGTACTAATGTTCGCTTTTGGCACCCCAAAGTTAGGGTGAATTATACTGTTCTAACAAGGCAAGCGAATACTAAACAAACTGCCTTTGCCCAGCTCTGATTTTACGTCAATCGTGCCGCGGTGAGCTTCGACTATTTGGCGGCACAGGTGTAGTCCCAAACCTGTGCTGGATTTCTTGTGAGTTCCCGAGCTAAACCTTTCAAATAACTTTGCTTGTTCGGTGGGAGAAATGCCGGCGCCGGTGTCTTTGATTTCCATGATTACCCATGCCAGCGGTTGGTTTTTGAAGCTCGTATAAGCAGGTGAATTGGCAGCTTTTAAGCTGACATCTATTGAGCCGTTGTCGGTGAATTTTATCGCATTTCCGATGAGATTTGTCAGCAAGCGGTGCAGCTCCAGACGATCGCCCGGATACTTCGCAATCGGTGCACTTTCTGCACTTTCTGTCAAGTCTAAATTTATCGACAAACCTTTAGCATCCGCTAGGGGAGCTAGTTCTTCAGCTACTTCTGTAATAAGCTGGCGCAAGTCCACGGGAGCGAAACTTAGGGATTTGCGGCCTGCTTCGTAGCGATATACTTCCAGCAACATATTTACCATCGTGATGAGGTTTTTGTTGCTGCGAACCATCGTCCCGAAAGCGTCGCGCATGGGAAGCGAAATTTCTCCCAAAGCTCCCTGCTGCATTAAACTTAGCATTCGATCGGCTGCTACCAGGGGCGTCCGCAAGTCGTGAGCGAGTCGGGAGACAAAATCTTCGCGCTGGAGGGCGATCGAATTGCGCTCGTCTACGCTGTGTTTTAGCCGCAGGAGCGATCGTACCCTCGCCAGCAGTTCGTCCATTTCGACTGGTTTGCGGATGAAATCGTCTGCTCCCATGTCCAATCCCTGCACTACGCTGGCACTGTCGTGAGCAGTGATCAGCAAAATCGGCATAAAGGGCAATTCCTTATTTTCTCGGATTCGTTTAGTGACTTCGTAACCATCCATTCCCGGCATCATCACGTCTAGCAGTACCAAATCCGGGGCTGACTTGTCAATTTGACTCAAGGCCGAAAAGCCGTTTTCTGCCGTGCTAATTTCGTAACCTTCTTCTTCTAGGATTGTCTGCACCAACAAAACATTATCTGGTGCGTCGTCTACCACCAGAATACGATCGGCTTTTGTGGCATTAGGAACAGATAAATAACTCATTTAATTGTTAGCCTGGAAATAAATACTAACTTTAATATGGCATCCGATTTATGTTTTCACATTTTTCCACTTCTTAACTCTGTCATAAGGAATATATCAAAAGTTTATCAAATCTTTTTACTTTTGATCGCTCGGATGTAATATAATCTACTACTTGGTTGTCATAGTATGCACGCCGTCCCAATCATCGGGCGGGGGGACTTCCAAATAGCTTAGGGATCGGTCGAGGTGAACTTCCACAGGTCGATCGTTCGGTCGCATCGCTAAAGCCGCTTCAAAACAATTAATAGCTTTGTGAAAATTTCTAGCAATATAAGCATCCCGACCGTTGCTGTAAAGTTCCAAAAACCGAACGGTTTCGCCGTCGATGGGTTCAGAACTATTTTGCAGCAACTCGTAAATACCCACCGGCTGATTTTTGCCCTTAACCCGCACCTTGTCTAGCTCTCGCACCCAAATCCCTTCGCGACACAAACTGTATGTAAATTCGCTCAAAATTATATCGCAGCCATACTCCTTTGTAAGCTGTTCCAA
The DNA here is from genome assembly GCF_036700405.1 of Microcoleus sp. T3_D1. NCBI lineage: Bacteria > Bacillati > Cyanobacteriota > Cyanophyceae > Oscillatoriales > Microcoleaceae > Microcoleus > Microcoleus sp. T3_D1. The sequence goes on along the minus strand of NZ_JAUBOV010000050.1, from coordinate 37,310 downwards.
GCGCGAACTCAAATTCACCGCATCCCCGATTACCGTGTAATCCATTCGCTTTTGGGAACCAATATTTCCCGAAACCACCTCTCCCGAACTAATCCCAATTCCGAAGCGAAACGGATCTGCACCGGGGCGAGAATCATTAAACTCTTTCAAACGCCGGCGCATATCTAAAGCCGACTGAACCGCCATCCAACCGTGACTTTCCGGAGGATTCAGCGGCAGGGGCGCGCCGAAAACCGCCATTAAAGCATCGCCGATAAACTTGTCTAAAGTGCCTTCGTAGTGGAAAACGGCCTCCACCATCGTCTCAAAATATTCGTTCAGCAGGGATACCACATCGGATGCTCCCAAATTTTCGGTCAGCGTGGTATAGCCGCGAATGTCGGAAAATAAAATAGTGACTTCTTTGCGTTCGCCCACCATCAGGGCGCCTTCACCCAAGGCCATCACTTTATCTACGACTCCAGGAGTCAGGTAGCGGTACATCGTATTTTTCATCCGCTTTTCGTGGCTGATGTCTTCGAGTACCACTAAACCGCCGCGCACGCCGCCCTCTGGATTGAGTAGGGGGTTGACAGTCAAATTCAAACTACGTTCAATTACTTTAATTCCAGAGGCGGGGATGGGCAACGGACAATAAGGGTGATACAGGGCAGAATTTCGCAGCGCAAATAGAGATTGGGCATTAGCTAATTCTGCCAGCGCTACTTCCTCAGTCCACGCGCGGTTTTCGCCCCAAGCATAATATAAATTAGGATCGGTGCGATCGGGCACGGCCAAAATATAACTTTCTTCTTCTTCTTCTTCTTCTTCTTCTTCTTCTTGTCCTTCTTCTTTTGGTTGGGAATTTAGCGTTTTTTCTACCAACAGTCCCACAGTTAAACTTTGTTCGGGAACGTAATGTCGGGCAGCAGTTTTGAGACTGTCTTCTAGTCGAAATTGCAAATTGTCGATCGGCACAACTTCCCAAACATAGCGATTCACAAGTTTATCTTCCCAAATCTGGGGATGGTGTTTGCTTTTAGCTTGATTTACCGGACAGCCCAACAATTCTATGGCTGCTTCGTTAATCGTCACAACTCGCCCCTTCAAATCCGTGGAAATCACTGCATCAGAAAGACTTTGCAGCATATCTTTCTGATACTGCTTTTCCACCATCACGTTCTGAAACAGTTGAGAATTTTGCAACGCCATTCCCGCTTGGGAATTAAACGCTCGCAAAAACTCTTCGTCGGAAGGGGTGAAAGTACCTTGGTTCTTATTAATTAGCTGAGTTACCCCGATCAGCTCACCTTTAGCGTTATGCACCGGCATACACAAGACAGTCCGAGTGCGGTATCCCGTTTGCTGGTCTGTAGATGGGTCAAACCGGGGATCGTCGTAAGCATCTGTAATATTTAGAGGTTGACCCGTCGAAGCCACGTAACCAGCAATTCCCCTATTCGCAGGAATACGGATTTCCATCATCGTTTTGCCGTCAGCCTTAGCTAATTTTGTCCAGAGTTCGTTGGTTTCCCGATTTAACAAAAATAGCGTGCTGCGATCGGCCTGCATCAAGTCGCGAGCTTGATCCATGACAGAGCGCAAAGTGGTTTCCAAGTCAAGACTTTGACCCAAAGTCGTGGTCGCTCTCAAAAGTGCGGCAACCCCTCGCTGGTTGCGGGCCACGACGTAGAAAGACTGACAGCTTTCGAGAATAATCCCGATCGAATCTGCAAAAGCCTGGAACTGCTGTTCGTCTTCCTCGCTAAAGGGGGCATCGCCAGCTTTATTTAACAGTCTGACCACCGCTACGGGTTCCTGTTGGCTCTTGCTGCTAAAAATCGGCATACAGAGGATGGTCTCGATGTGGTAGCCCGGTGGTTCGTCTACTTCGGTATTAAAATACTCGTGCGATCGAGCTTCGGCGACATTGATCGATTTTCCGGTTGTTGCTACGTAGCCTAAAATGCCTGCATCCATAGGCAAGCGCACTTCTACATCTTCGCCCGTAAGTGGATCGACTGTTTTGTGCCACAGTTGATTTTTGTTGGAGTCAACCAAAAAAATAGTTGTCCGGTCTGCTTGCAAAATTTGACCAATTTTGACAGTGAAGGCATCTAAAAGTTGCTCTAAGAGACTTTCGAGTGCTTCATTGTTAATCAGGTCCATCGCCCGGATAAATTGCTGAAATTCAGCCGTGATAAAGTCCAGCAGGCACACTAATTCAGGAACTGGCAGGCTCTTAACACGGGAGGTCAATGCCCCCATAAAATTGACTTGAGTCAGTGTAGCCAGAACGCTACCAGTATTGGAGAATGTCATGATTAACTGCTTGCTCAGAGGGGTAGACTCACCGCAGGTCGATCGGCGCTAGATTCGGCGGCGGTGCAAACTCTTGAATTTGTTTGCCAGCGCATCGGCACTCGCTTGTCGTTTTGATGAATCGTGAGTTCAAAAGTGGCGCACGCAACTTCAGTTTGCTTGTTATGTATGCTCGATCGATCTTTTTTCCAACCTCGATACTGATGAGGGTTCGTCAATTCAAGCTGAACTTGAGTTCGCAAAACAGAAGGCCTGAAAATTAGGTGACAGGCTTTCGTTCGATCGAGAGTGCAGTGTGGATTTGACGCTCTGTGCTCGGCCCCAGCGCGCGGTGTGACAGTTTTAGCGCACTCGGCGACCGTATCCGGTGAGGTAAAGGGCGCTATGAAAGCAGCGCGCAAGGCATTCCTACAGAGCTTACTCATAGTTTAATGGTAAACGCAACAGCAGGATAACGACGGTAATTTATGCAGCAAAAAAGTTCGATCGGTCTTTGAAAACATCCCTATTCAATACCAACTGACGATCGAACAGCCAAGCTAAGCTGGCGGTGAAGTTTAAAGGTGCTACAGATCCTGACATTTAGGCTGCTCTGGGCACAGACTCGGCAAATACCACTGATTGATAGTAGCGCTGCAGTTGTGCAGCGGCGGCGGCCCAACCCCAACGTTCAGCTTCTCGGCGAGCGTTATGGCGCAGGGTTTCCCGTTCTTCGGGATTCGCAAACAGACGCTTAGTGGCGGCGAGCGCTCCTTCTTCGTCGGCGGGGTCAAATAAATATCCGTTAACACCGTCGGTGACGATATCGGGAATTCCGCCGCTGCGCGCCGCCACTACAGGCGTCCCCGCAGCCATTGCTTCTAGGAGCACTAAGCCCAGGGTTTCGGTGCGGGAGGGAAAAATGAAGGCGTCGGCCGATGCGTAAGCTCTTGCGAGTTCTTGCCCCTTGAGGTAGCCGACAAAATTAGTGGGTGTACCGGCAAAATATTGTTGGAGGGTTTGGCGATGCGGGCCGTCTCCCACTAGGGCGAGGCGGGCGTCGGGAATCGCTGCGAGGACTGGTTTGATGCGTTCGATTTCTTTTTCTGCACCGAGGCGGCCGACGTACAGCAGCAGGGGACTGTCTGGGTTATTTGCAGAAAGGCGCGATCGCATTTCTCGACTTGCCAATTCCGGGACAAACATTTCAGTATCTACACCCCGCTGCCACAAATCTACTCGCTCAATCCCGTGGGTTCTCAATTCTTCCACCATTGCTGTAGAAGTACACAAATTCAGTTCTGCTTGGTTGTGAGCACCTTTGAGCAATTCCCACAATAAAGGTTCGAGGACTCCGAAACCGTAGTGGTGCAAGTATTTGGGCAAATGCGTGTGGTAAGAAGCCAAAATTGGAATGTTGAACTTTTTCCCGTAATATATACCGCCCAATCCCAAAATTGCGGGATTGACAACGTGAATAATATCCGGTTTAAACTGCTCTAATTGGCGACCGACAGCCGGAGAAGGAAGTGCCATTTTCAATTCCGGGTACATCGGCAAAGGCAAGCCCTCCACACCGTAAACTCGTGCGCCTTTGTATTCTTTAATCCCGTAATCTGGAGAAAATATCAGAACTTGTTCGCCCGATCGCTGCAAGTGATCTACAGTGTGAATCAGGCGCGTCACAATGCCATCTATTTTTGGCAGAAATGTTTCAGTGAACAGAGCAATTTTCATAGTAAATTGTTTAGGAAACCGATAATCGTAGTTTCTGGGAGATGTCGGGGTCGATGACAGGATACACTGCCTCACAAGGAGTCAGTAATTGCGTGCTATCGCCTCCGTTATATTGACGCTGTTGCTGCACGAATTGGGAAATATCCTCAATTTTAACAATCCATTCTCGCGCGTAACGAGCTAAAACACTGCCGCGCAAACCGAGTTGAATTGCCCGCCGATCCATTTTCGATCCATTTGGGTGACGATCCGGGTCCCATTGCAGCCGTACAGCCGAATTTTTAACAGCTTGTTGCCATTCTTTTTCGCTTCCATACACTGCTGGAACGAAATTAGAATGGACAGCCGATGCTAAAATTTCGTCAAAAGCCGATCGCTTCAGCCAAATAGCAAGAATTACTTCTTGACCCGATGAAGTACCCCATGCCGATCGATACATCATCCATAGAAAATTGGGCTTAATCCAACTCATGCGATTCAGACTAAATTCCCCACCGAAATAACCTTGTTCCGCTGCAAAAAGACCGATCGCCGGACGGTAAGCTTGGTACACTACAACGGTATTTTCGTCAAATTGTGCCAGAATGTGACGACCTGTTTTCGGCCATTTACTTGCCTGGTTTAAGTATGGTTCGGTTCGCAGATTCATTGCCACTAATTACGATCGAGATTTTTCTGGGGGCAACATACAAATTCCGTGAATTCCGCTCGATCCAATTATCCTACCTCAAAGCAATCCCACACCTTCGGCAAAGCAATTAATTCTGTGAATTTCCTGTGCAGTTTTAGCAATTAATATTTCCCTTTCCCCAGCAGCCGGTGATTCGCTAACGGGCGCGGTAATTTTGATTACTCGCCGTTAGTGCCGCCCATTCCGCTATTAAATAATAAGCACAAACTGCACTCGCTGAAAATCCCGGCAGAACAACAAAAAGCAACAGAATAATCGTGCGAATTTCTACAGACAGCATTTATTCCCAAAAAGCCAGCAGTAAAAACCTAATGGAATTTTTTAATTAACCGCAGAGGACACAGAGGACACAGAGAAAGAGATAAAAAAGATAGATTATCGTAATATACAGCAAACTCCATTCAGAATTTGCGAACCCTTCTCCTCTCTTCCCTTCTTTTCTCTTACTTCGCGCCCTTCGCGCCTTCGCGGTTCGTTAAAAAATCTCTTTCCCCGCAGGTAGAGGTCTGAACTTACTTCCAAGAAACCTTCGGCAAAATCTGGTTTTTATCGACACGGTGCTGATATTTTGTAGCAAAATTCAGCAGAGAATCGAGCAGGGAATCTGAGAGATAGTGCGGTTGCAAACCGAGGTCTAGCAAATTGGTGTTTTTGGCATTGAAATAATGTTCTTCTTTCTCGACTCTGGGATTTTCGATGTTGTTGATTTCTACTTTTAATCCCATAGCCATGCCTGCTTTTTGCACCAAGGAGGCTAAGTCGCCGACGCTGAATTGTTCGGTGAATTGGTTGAAGACGCGGAATTGTCCGGCTTCGGCGGGGTTGGCTAGAGCCAATTCCACGCACCGCACGGTATCCCGAATGTCTAAGAAGCTGCGGGTTTGTCCGCCAGTGCCGTAAACCGTCAAAGGATGACCGATCGCAGCTTGGATGCAAAATCTGTTCAACGCTGTACCGAATACTCCGTCGTAGTCCAAACGGTTGATCAACAGTTCATCCATGCCGGTTTCATCTGTGAGCACGCCGTAGACTACGCCCTGATTTAAGTCGGTGGCTCTTAAACCCCAGATTTTGCAAGCAAAATGGATGTTGTGGGAGTCGTGGACTTTTGACAGGTGGTAGAAACTGCCTGGTTGTTTGGGATAGGGTAGTGTATCCTTGCGACCGTTGTGTTCGATCGTAATGTAGCCTTCTTCAATGTCAATATTCGGCGTGCCGTATTCGCCCATTGTCCCCAATTTCACTAGGTGACAATCGGGGAAGTCTTCGCGGATGGCGTACAGCAGGTTGAGTGTCCCGACGACGTTATTGACTTGGGTGAGGACTGCGTGTTCGCGATCGATCATCGAGAAAGGTGCCGAACGCTGTTCGCCGAAATGGACGATCGCAAGGGGTGCAAATTTTCTCATGCTTTTGCTGAGAAAATCGTAGTTGGTGATGTCACCGACGAACAAGTCGATCGACTTGCCCGTTAAATCTTGCCATCGCTGGAGTCTTTGCTGAATCGGTGCGATGGGAGTGAGGGTGTCGCTGCACAGTTCCAGATCCCAGTGCCGCCGCACGAAGCTGTCGAGGATGCCAACTTCGTAACCTTTGTTAGAAAGGTAGAGTGCGGTTGCCCAACCGCAATAGCCATCGCCACCAATAACCAGGACTTTCATAAATCAACGGTGAATCTTGCTTGCCAATACTGGGTTAATGTATCAGGTTATGGTGCATTCTGAACCTTTAATCAAGCGTGTTCGCCTAGGAAGGAGTCTGTTTTTTTAGATTAAACCTGAATTTCGTCGGCGAAACTGGCCCGGCGGGTGAATTCAAAGGGGCCGGCCTGGGCTCCCCAGACGTGGGCGTCGGTTTCTGGGTCACGTCCGCGATCGTGGCTAATAAATTTGTCTTGGTCAATCTCGAATTCGCTGTCTAGATAGGTTTTTTTGCCCTTTCTGACCACCATGCAGCCTTTTCCGGGTTCGACAGACCCTTTGAAGCTGTTGCCCGTCCACTGCGTAATAAAGGTGCAGCCAGGAAGTAGAGTCAGTTGTTCTTTTTTGATTTCTTGCAGCCGTTGCGGGTCGCGGGCCGCGCCGTAGAATTGTTCTTCGTTTTCTATGGCATAATTTTCGATGTCGATTCGATCGCCCACTGGGACTAATTTCAAAACTCGGACTCGGTACGGTACGTGCAGTTCAATATCGTAGGCTTGTTCTAGGTACAAGCTGATCCCATCCAGAACTTCGACGGGCAAAGGTCTCATGCAGACGCGGATGTGGGCGAAGAAGGGCGGATTTTCAAAGGCTTGGGCTTGGTTGCTGAAGTCGGCGGCCATCCAGCGGGCGAGGGTGACGATATCGGTGGAATGAGACATATCGATTTTAGATTTTAGATTTTAGATTTTGGATTGAGGGAGTAGAAATTATTTTAGGGGATAGCGGGCGATCGGCTATAGAAGGTAGTTATATGCTTTACGAACAAGTAAAGAAAAGACGGCGAGAAGTACGGCATTAATCAACGTATCCCATTAGCGATCTCGCCCTTTTCTTCTACTAGCGATCGAATTTTTAGTGAAACTCGCCCCATTGGTGCGCCCTCAATCTTCCAAAATCTCGACCAAATCTTCCATTGTCACGTCGAAGGCGCGGGCAATTTTGTAGACAGCAGAAAGATCGGCTGTATTCAAAGCATCGCGCTGAACGTAGCTTCTGACAGTGTTGTAATTAACTCCGGATCGATCGGCAACTTGCTTTAGTGTCCAACCCTTTTGCTCAGCTAGTTCTCGAATCCGCAGTCTAACGTATCCCATTAGCGCGATCGCCCTTACTATTCCAAAAACTCGACCAAATCTTCAACTAAACCAAAAGGAGTCCCGCGCTCTACCTGTACCCAGGTGAGCGTCGGGAGGAATTTGCGTGAGCCAGGAGAGCCGCCCCGAACCAAACCGATGACTTTATGTGTCGGAAGGTGAGGGGCGGTCGATGAGCGAACAAATAATTTTTGCTACACCACTTGCTTTTGCCATCTTCACGAGATAGAATTTTGTCAGAGTTCGTGAAAGTAATGCCTCAAATAATCACCGCCAAGCTAAAACTAAACCTGAATGCCGAGCAAAAAGCTTTGGTATCTCAGACTACCTTGGCTTATCGCGATGCCTTGAATCATACTTCACAAGTTGCTTTTGATGCGAACAAAACCAGCAATGGTGCTAAGTTACAAAAGGCTGTCTACAATGAATTGCGAGTTCGATTTGGACTTGGCGCTCAGATGGCTTGCAATGTACCGAGACAAGTTTCGGCAACGTATAAAACTCTCTGGACTAAGGTAAAACAATCTAACGATGCTATCGCTAAAGGGTACACCAAGAAACGGTACAAAGGACTAGACCAACCCCCTAAGTATATCTCTCGAACCTGTACCTTGAATTATCAGCGTGACTACTCGTTTAAATCCGAGCAGAAGGTGAGTATTATTACCCTAGCTGGTAGAATAGTAGTCTCGTATGATGGCTACAACAAGCATCTGGATTTCATTGCGAATGGTTCCAAAGTTGGAGCAGCTAAAATTGTCTATCAGCGTTCCTCTAAAGTTTACTATTTGATGGTAAGTGTTGAGGTAGAAACCCCTGAACTCGACCCACTGAAAATAACTAGAGTTTCTGGCGTTGACGTGGGGATGCGCTACTTAGCCGTACAAACAGACTTACAAAACAAGTCTAATTTCTACTCAGGTTCAGAAGCTAGACATAAAGCCAACCGCTATCATAAAGCTAGACAAACTCTTCAGCGTAAAGACACTCGTTCGGCAAAGCGCAGACTAATTGCTTTGTCGGGAAGAGAAAGACGGTTTATCGCTGACGTGAACCACCAAATTAGCAAGGACATTGCCAAACCTAATACTTTGATTGGACTGGAAAACCTAACCGGAGTTGGGGATATAATTAAGTCCAAGTCTGGTAAAAAGGCTAGCAAGAAACAGCGAAGAGCTAATCGAAATAAAGCTAAATGGTCGTTTGCCGAATTGCACGGCTATATTGACTACAAAGCTAATTTGAACGGCTCTTTAGCTACTAAAGTTCCAGCTAATTATACCTCGCAAAGCTGTCCAAAGTGCGGACACACTTCGGCCGGCAATAGACCTAAAAAAGGACTATTGTTTCGTTGCGAGTGTTGCGGACACGAGCTTCATGCTGATTTGGTGGGTGCGCGAAAGTGCGATTCGTTCAGTCGAAACCGAGAAGTCGGGGGATGACTGGCTTCTACAGGGTAATCCATGAGGATTGAGTTCGCACTTTAATCCCTTGTAGATGACAACTTCATAACCTTGCAGGTGAGCATTAGTATCCTAGAAAACGGTAAGTCCTGCCCCTCAGACGTAGAGGCGAAAGCATATCTCCCACTGTAGAGACTAGCCATCAATCGGTGAAGCGGAGATAAAAGCGGAAAGAACTACTAGCCTAAAAGTGGTGTCCCGTGAGCAAGTTCCTATGGATAGCGAAAGCGAAGTCACTACCTGAATCACCGTAACACCCAACCAGCGAAATAAGGCTTTATGCGCTGGTAGTCCCAAAAGGGCATTAGTATAGGGTGGTATGAGGATTTTCGTCGGCATACCTACGTTACCCAAAAACTCGGTGAAGAGGTGACATCCTAACGGAACAAAACAATGGTTATGAGGAACGAAGTAACCCACCTGATTACTCTCGAAGAGGTCGAATACTTCGAGCAGTCAGCTAAGACGAAACATCTGGATTTCCAGGTAACAGGTGGTAGAGATTGAGTCAGAAGCCAACGCCTCACTGTAATGGTGAGGATATGCTAACGGACTCACGGTAATACGGATGATATAGCTACAAGTAGCAATGTAAATGTCATGAACACGGCATTAAAACCGATGTATGAATGGAGCGATATCAACTGGCGAAAGCTAGAGCGTAACGTCTTCAAGTTGCAAAAACGGATATATCAAGCGTCTAATCGTGGTGATGTCAAGCTAGTACGCAGACTCCAGAAATTGTTGATAAGTTCTTGGACAGCAAAAGCATTAGCGGTTCGTCGGGTAACTCAGGAAAACAAAGGTAAGAAGACGGCAGGCGTGGATGGTGTAAAATCGCTGACCCCAAAGCAACGTTTCGCCTTGATAAACAAAATTACACTGGGTTCTAAGGTCAAACCAACACGCCGAGTTTGGATACCCAAACCAGGGACAGATGAGGAAAGACCTTTAGGAATACCGACAATGGAAGACCGAGCTTTGCAAGCGTTAGTCAAACTGGTATTAGAACCAGAATGGGAGGCGCGATTTGAACCCAACTCATACGGGTTCAGACCTGGGCGCTCATGCCACGATGCGATAGAGGCAATATACTGTGCGGTACACAATAAATCCAAATACGTGCTGGATGCCGACATTAGTAAATGCTTCGACCGCATTAACCATGATGTACTTCTCTCAAAATTAAATACCTATCCAACCCTACGGAGACAAATCCGAGCTTGGTTAAAAGCTGGTGTAATGGATGGAGACAAGCTGTTCCCAACTGATGAAGGTACACCACAGGGCGGGGTGATTTCACCTCTACTTGCTAATGTCGCCTTACATGGAATTGAGGAATTGATTATGGGTTTAGCCCCAAAATTTGAGATGAGAGACTCTCGTGGTCATACTTATGGATTACGAGACAAAATCAAATCGATTTCACTGATAAGATATGCGGACGATTTCGTAGTCCTTCATGAGGATGCAGGAGTTGTAAAGCTGTGTCAAATAGAGATAGAGAAGTGGTTAAGTGACATTGGGTTAGAACTAAAGCCTAGTAAGACAAGATTAGCCCACACCCTGAATAAATTAGAGGATGAAGAACCCGGATTCGATTTCTTAGGGTTCAACATCAGGCAATTCCCAGTCGGAAAATACAAGTCAGGAAAAAGAAACAGGGGCGGACTACTAGGTTTTAAGACTATTATCACCCCCAGTAAGGCGAGTCAGAAAAAGCACTACAGAAAAGTTGCAGAAGTAATCAATAATTCGCGTGGCTTAACTCAAGCGATTTTAATCAAAAATCTCAATCCAATCATACGGGGTTGGTGTAACTACTTCTCAACAGTCGTCAGCCAGAAAATATTTGCAAGGTTGTGGCACTTAGTGGTTTGGAAGCTTCTCAAATGGGGCCGTCATCGTCATAGGAATAAAGGCAAAGGGTGGATACGCCATAAATACTTCAAAACCGTAGAAGGCAATAACTGGGTGTTCGCAACCAGAGAGGGTGACAACCCTCTAAAGCTCATACAACATAGCTCCACGGAAATAAAACGCTATGTAAAGGTAAAAGGAAAAGCATCTCCCTACGACGGTGACTGGTTATATTGGAGTTCAAGAATGGGAGTACACCCCGAAATACCCGTAAGAGTATCTAAATTACTCAAGCGACAAAAAGGGAAATGCACCCACTGCGATAACTACTTCAAAGATGGAGATTCGATAGAAGTTGACCACATCATCCCTAAATCGAAAGGTGGAAAGGAATCTTATGATAATTGTCAGCTACTCCATCGACATTGCCACGACACAAAGACCGCCAACGATGGCAGTCTCGGTAACAAATCTAGCTGTAAAAGTGCTAAACCTAAGCCACCAGTGGAACCAAGCCTTTGGGCATGGGAAAACGATATGTTGGTAATGACGTACTGATGACAACAGCCGTTTTATTGAGGAGCGGAATGATGGGAAATTATCACGTTCCGTTTTGGAGAGCAGTGGAGGAGGCGACTCCTTCACTGACTTTAATTATTGCCATGAGAACGTTGCTTGTCCGGCAGGACTGGACGAGTACGGGGAGCTTGTCAGCATCCCCTAATGTGTCGGGCCGTGAAACTAAAGCTGAGATTCTGCAAAGATTCTCGGAATTGCGGTGGAGCTCAGATACAAGCCCACATCTCCGGCGGTACTCCGCTTGATGCTGGGTAGTTGACTCATGACATCAAAAGCAAGGGCGATCTTCTGAACGGCACTCAGATCGACCATACTCATCCCATCATCGCGTCTAGCGTACCCTTTAACCGTGTTGTAATTGACCCTCTTGGCGATCTGCCACGTCTTGCAGCGTCCAGCCCTTTTCTTATGCCAACTCTCGAATCTTTAGTCGAACTCGCCCCATTGGTGCGCCCTCAATCTTCCAAAATCTCGACCAAATCTTCCATTGTCACGTCGAAGGCGCGGGCAATTTTGTAGACAGCAGAAAGATCGGCTGTATTCAAAGCATCGCGCTGAACGTAGCTTCTGACAGTGTTGTAATTAACTCCGGATCGATCGGCAACTTGCTTTAGTGTCCAACCCTTTTGCTCAGCTAGTTCTCGAATCCGCAGTCTAACGTATCCCATGTTTTAACTTGACATTGATGCGTATGCAACATATTATATCTATGTACACTAAAAACGATCGCCCTCCTAGCCTCGAAAACTTAAGGGCGATCGCCTTTTCTATCACACCCCACGAAGGTGGGGAAGGATTACCCTATGATACCAACATCCAAGCCCAAATTAAACACTCATCCCTGGTGTATCGTGCGACAATTGCCAAATATGCAGCGATTGGTGGTTGCTCGGTTCCACCGTCGGGGCGATGCTGAGGGATACATACAAATTTTACAGCGGTTGTTGCCCACTTCTAAACACGCGATCGTTTTTGATACGACAGGGGCTGAGAAATTGGCAGAAGTGCGATCGACTCAATTAGAACGAATCTTGTAATTAATCAGGAGCGATCGAATTTTACAACAAGTGCGATCGCTCCTTCATCCTCAAGGTGAATAATTGGGGAATCGAGGGATTTTAGATTTTAGATTTTAGATTTTAGATTTTAGATTTTAGATTGAAGCATTAACCAAATTACTTTGGGTCTAATATTAAATTAGGAAATTCTAGCATCAAGTTCTATGAAACCAAATATTTGCGCCGTCAATCTACAGATAAACCTAGAGATTGTTGGCGCAAATACTTTGTCGAACTGATACTTTGGCCAGAGATTAAATCCTCTGGTTGAGACATCTAAATGAGCAAATTAGATGAGTTTGACAGCCCGCAGACCAAACATCAGCACTGTCGCCAAGCCGATCATGCCACCAAAAAGCCCGAAATAAGTTATTGCTCCGCTAAGAGTCATTGCCATTTCTCCAAAACAATGAATAAAAAGACATTTGACACTCCCCAGCCTTAATGGGTGGGGATTCTTGGTTCACTGATACACCTTAAAACTCTCTATCCTTTCGGCACTACTTAAACCAAAAACCCGTTCAATAGAACTAAGTTTCGAGTCTAATTTAGAGGAGTCCCAGCGGGCTTATCTCCGCAAGCTTTAGAGGATTGCTCCCCTTGTTTCCGTATGCCCTACGGTACAACTTGAATATCAAGTATTTGATTTTGCTGGTTCACGGGTGATCGTTGGCTACCCTAGCTCTGTTTATCGTGGTTATCGCCATCCACTACGCATTACTACTTCCTATCCTGTCAAGTGGGGACACCCCAGATTTATATTGTCTTGTGATAGCGGTTTTTCAGCCTGTGCTATCTCTAGTATGCCATACTAGAGCGACACTATATCGACATTAATCCGTCGAAGTGACGGGGTTTTCAACCCAATTTTCTGATAATCTAAAATCTAATATCTAAATTAGATAAATATGCAATCCATAATTAAAGTTGACTTGGGGCCACAATCTTACAATGTTTGCGTGCGATCGGGCGGTTTAGACGAACTCGGCAGTCTGATGGGCGATCTCAGCTTGGGCAAAAAAGTGCTGCTGGTGTCGAATCAGTCGATTTTTCGGCAGTACGGCGAAAGAGCAACAGCAGCCCTCGAATCGGCCGGCATGGAAGTCAGTAGCTGCATTTTACCACCGGGAGAACAGTACAAAACTTTAAATTCGGTACAGAAAATTTACGGTGCGGCTTTGGAAAACCGTTTAGAACGTTCATCGACAATGGTGGCTTTGGGCGGCGGGGTAGTTGGCGATATGACGGGTTTTGCGGCCGCGACTTGGCTGCGGGGAATTAATGTCGTGCAGGTTCCGACTTCGCTGCTGGCGATGGTTGATGCTTCTATTGGCGGCAAAACGGGGGTAAATCATCCTTTAGGGAAGAATTTAATCGGGGCTTTTCACCAGCCGCGCTTGGTTTTGATTGACCCGGATGTACTCAAAACTCTGCCGGCGAGGGAGTTTCGTTCGGCTATGGCGGAAGTCATCAAGTACGGGGTGATTTGGGATGCTGAACTTTTCGGGAAGTTGGAGAATTGCAAGCGTTTGGATCAAATGCGTTATGTGAAGGCGGATTTGTTGGCAGAAATTTTGAGCAGGTCTTGCCAAGCTAAGGCTGAGGTGGTAAGCAAAGACGAGAAGGAATCGGGTTTGCGGGCGATTTTGAATTACGGACACACCATCGGTCATGCTGTGGAAAGTTTGACCAATTACAAGGCGATCAATCACGGGGAAGGGGTGGCCATCGGCATGGCTGGATCAAGCCGGTTGGCTGTGGAGTTGGGAATGTGGGATGCTGAGTGCGATCGCCGTCAATCTGCTTTAATTGAAAAAGCGGGTTTACCTGCCAAATTGCCCGCTGGTGTGGATGTTGAGGAAATTTTGCATACTTTGCAACTGGATAAGAAGGTGCAGGATGGCAAGGTGCGGTTTGTGCTGCCGGTGCGCTTGGGTGAGGCTGCTGTGAGCGATCGGGTGGATGGGGATTTGATTATACAAGTTTTGAAGGAAATGCTTTAGGTTGCGGTTTTTGGGGTGTTTAAGCGCCGCTGAACGCCCATTAACGCCGATCGCCAAAGATGTTTTTTCTTTCAATCGGCGATCGGCGGTTGAGGTTAGGAGTCGCTGGAGCGCGAATTAATTTCCTCCAAAATTTTCTCTACTCTGTTAGCAGCTTGAGTTCTACCTTGCTTGATAAATAACTCCTTAGCTTTTTTGAGGCTGGCTACCGCCTCCGCGTGGTATTCCTTGTCTCCTTGCTGGTACAAACCGACTCCTAAATTGTTTAAAGCATCGGGATATCGATCGTTAATTTTAACGGCTTGTCTCCACTGAACAATTGCCTCGGGCAACTGCCCCTGACTTGCCATCGCCACGCCTAAATCGTTGTGAGCTTTGGCGTGCTTCGGGTTGACTTCAATTGCTTTTTGGAATAGAGCGATCGCATCGCTCATTTTACCTTGCCCGGACAGCATAGTTGCCAACTTGTAATAAGCATCCGCTTCTTTGGGATAGCGAGCGATGAGTTGCCGGTACAAAGCTTCGGCATTGACAGCGTTTCCTTGACCGTAAAGGTCGTTGGCAGTTCTCAAACCGATCGTGTAGCCTTTACCTACAACTTGGCACTTTTTCTCGGAGTTGCCTTCCTGCTTGCAAATCCTGAGTTCGTCTCCCTTCATCTCGTAGGACATAACTTCCCGAACAGCAGGGCCTCGGCGCTGTGGTTGCAAGTTCTGCGAGTGCAAGTTTTGCGATAGTTGCAGGGCGAGTGTCTCAGCCCCGGCCGGTTCGGCCACTGCGACACTGCAGATTCCTGCACCCACCAAAATGCTTGGGGCAATCCACATCAAAGGTTTGAACCAGGGAAACTCTCGATCGTTTTTCATGTTTTTTGTGGAAACGTGTTGTTGATATCCTGGGTTTCACTAGCGCCGCAAGAGTCGGAGCCGATGGGGCCCACCCGATGAAATAGTTAGTTATTAACAGATACATTTAACCCGGCAATTCCCGGAAGTCCGAGATTGCTGAGTATGGTAAGACTTGGAAATCAGCAAGAATTCCAGTCAAAGAGGTATCTCTCAAAGCTTTCAACAAAATGTTAAAAGCGCCATTGGTATCCCGGTCTAGTTTGTGACCGCAGGAGGGGCAAGCAAAATGCTTTTTGCCTCCTAGTTTTGTATGAATGTGACCGCACTTTGAACAGGTCTTAGATGTATACTCTTCTGTTACGTCTACTACAACACAACCATGTTTGGCTGCTTGATGCTTCAACGTTTTTTTGAATTTATAGTGACTCAAAGTCACCATCGCTCTAGCTGTTTTCGCAGTCAGGCGACGCTTGCCTTTCTTCACCATCTGCTGAGTCTCGAAAGTCGGCAGAAAGATTACCTTGTATTTGTCACACAGATATTTCGCCGTTTTTTTGTGCAATTCAGAAACCAAATTAAAAATTTGGTTTCTGATTTTAGATGCAGCTTTTCTCAAGCAATAGCGAAGTCGTTTAAAACTTCTCCCCTTGCTGTTGCCGATTCGACTCATTATTTTATCTAGATGCCTAGCAAGACGGTAGATTCTGCCAATATCATACTTGCCCACCTCTAGTACCTCCTGCCCGTCGAAACCCGTCATAAAAGTTCTTACACCGGGGTCGAGTGCCACAGCCAGTCTTGAGTCTGTCGCAGCAGGCTTGCTTTCCTTGACTGCATAACTTACAAACCACTGACCGTTAATTAAGCTTAGGCTTGGCTCGTGCTGCATGACATCCAAAATTGGTTCTGCTGACTTAAAGCTTAAGCCTTTGGTCCCTTGAGGGTAAAACGTACTTGATTTCCAGTTGTCAGTTTGAAATCTAATGGTTTGAGACGTATCTCGACAGGTTCTGAATTTAGCTGAACCTCCCGACTTTTTAGCAGCTTTGTGGGCTTCAAATGCTTGAAATACTGCTAGCTGTCTGGGATTGTAAGGTTGTAGTTTTACCCAATCTGGCGCGCTATCCATAATCTGCTTTCGCAGAGCGTATTTACCAATTTTCTGGGTTTTGAGGATAGCAATTGCTTGGTTGTAACACCACCGACTAGCAGCTATCCAAGTTCTCCAGGTTGCTGCTAATTTCGTTTCCGGGTAAACTCGGATCTTCTTTGATAGTAGATTTGTACTTGCGGAGTCCGTACAATCGGCAACTGAATACGTGGATGATGGCAAGGATATCTTCAATGATTTCTCTTTCTGGAGATAGTTCTGTGCGACCGAGAACCACGAGTTTGCAATCGTTTTGTTCGCACACCCCTCTGATGAGGTCACAACCAAACCTTGCGAGTCGGTCAAGGTGGCAGACCACAATTGGGCTGATAGTTCCTGACATGACTTGTCCCAAAAGGGCAAGAAGACTTTTTCTTTTGAAATTGAGTCCCCCTCCGATATCTTTGAAGACTTGGCCTTGCGGGTAGATTCCTTGGAGGTAGCTGATTTGTCGGTTGAGGTCTTCTTTTTGTGTGGCCCTGCTAACTCGGCAGTAGAGGGCGGTGATTCTTGGATGGAGTCCGTCACTGAACACTGAGTCAATGTCGTAACGTCGCTGGTTGGTAGGAGTTCTAATTGTCTTGATTTTCCCTGCTTCGTCCCAGTTTCTAAGGGTCTTTTGGGAAACCCAGAGGAGTTTACAGGCTTCTCGGGGGGTGACTCAAGCGAGTCATGATGGTTGTTTTTTGCTGGCATCTCCTATGGTATCCTGTTTGGTCGGGTTGTTCCGGGAATTTACAAAAAATAATTTACCTTGTCGCAACAGTCGAGATATTTTAGCACTGTGGGGTCGAGTTTGAGTTAAATTAGAGTAGAATTCCGATCGATTCTCAGTCAACCTTAGCAGGAAAATAGAAATGGGGCAGTCTATTCTTACCATGCTCTTTGCGCTCATCCTCGGCTACGCTGTTAACTCAAGCGTCAAAATAGTCAGCGGTGGCGACGAAGCTTTAGTGGAACGTTTGGGTCAATACAAGCGCACCCTCAAGCCAGGATTCCACTTTATCAGTCCCCTGGTCGAAAAAGTCGTCTGCGTGGACACAAGCCGTGAAAGAGTTTTAGACATTAAACCTCAGTCAGCAATCACGGGAGATAATGTGGCTCTCGAAGTCGATGCCGTTGTGTATTGGCGGGTTGTGAATTTACAGAAAGCTTATTATGGAATCGATCAAATTGAAAATGCGATCGCCAACTTAGTTTTAACGACGTTTCGCGCTGAAATTGGTCGATTGCCCATGCAAGACATCTTGGGTTCCCGAGATGACATGAATAAAAAGTTACTCAAGAAGTTGGACGAAGCTACCGAAACTTGGGGTGTCAAAGTAATTCGGGTAGAAATTCAAAGCATTACACCTCCGAAAAGGGTGCAAGAAGCTATGGAATTGGAGCGCGCTACCAAGAGCGAGTGGCAAGCAATGGTCAATAAGGCGATCGGCACTAAGGAGTATATGAGGCTCTTAGTTGAAGCTTTAGACTCCCATCCCAATAGCAAGCAAGTTTTGAATTACTTAGTAACCGAAAAATACTTAGAGGCTCAACAAAAATTGGGCGAAAGCGACAATGCCAAAATTCTGTTTATGGACCCCCGCAGCATGAGCGAAGCTCTGGGCGAGCTGATGGGTTCTATGCCCGATGTGATTCATTCTGAGGGCGGGGAAATAAAAGTTATTGAGACTCCGACTTCTCAAGACTGATTCCTGAAGATAGCGTCGGCAACCAGACAAACATCGTGCATTTCTCTGACATCGTGAACTCGCAAGATATCTGCCAAATTTGCGATCGCACCTGTACAAGCCGCCGCTGTCCCCCAAACTCTTTGTTTCGCTTCTGGCTGATTCAAAATGTGACCGATGAAGCTTTTTCGCGATACTCCGACTAAAATCGGACAGTTTAAAACACGGAATTTTCGCAACTCTCGCAGAATTTCTAAGTTTTGACTGTAATTCTTAGCAAAGCCAATACCAGGGTCGAGAATTATTTGAGATTTGTCAATCCCCGCAGCAACTGCTGCCGCAATTCGACTCTCGAAAAATTCCCCAATTTCCCCGATTAAATCGCGATAATCTGTCAGTTGTTGCATCGTCTGGGGAGTTCCCCGAATGTGCATCAAAATTATTGGCACATTTAACTGAGCAACGGTTGACAGCATTTCCGAGTCAAAAGTAGCTCCCGAAATATCGTTAATTATATCCGCTCCCGCCTCAACCGCAGCTTTCGCAACCTGCGCTCTGGTAGTATCGACCGAAATAGGAACTGAGCCAAAAATATCGGCTTTTTGTCGCAGTATTTGTACTACAGGTATAACGCGATCGATCTCCTCTGAATAGGATATTTCCACTGCACCGGGCCGAGTAGATTGACCGCCAATATCAATAATATCTACCCCCGACTTTACCATATTTTCCGCTTGCGCTAAAGCAGATTCTATGGTATAGAAATCTCCGCCGTCGCTAAAACTGTCAGGGGTAACATTCAAAACGCCCATTAAATAAGTGCGTTTTCCCCACTCGAAAGCTTGATTTCTAATGGTAATTTTTTCTGGGTTATGTGTCATATCACCTCCTCATATCATGTCCGATCGATTAACCATAATATCCCGGTCGGGGCGGGTTTTTGAGATTGTCAATTATTGGCAGATATTGTTGGCTCACGGGCCCCTACAAAAATCGCGGTCGCTCGACCGGACATGATATCCATCGGGAGCATCTCAGTTTTGTAAAAAGCATTTTTTTTATTGTAGTGCGAGCGTCCCCGCTCGCGTATTGTACAATACGCGAGCGGGGACGCTCGCACTGTAAATGCAAAACTGAGATGCTCCCATATCCATCGGCGATTGAAATCGCTTCTTGTAAAACGAAATGCTTCTCTAAAAGACGCAAGAATAAAGCAGAAGCGCCATTCTTAATTCAACCAAAACTCAACCAGCTAAAAACAGTATCAACTGTCAATTCTAATTCAATTTTATCAATTATTGGCAACAGAGCAGCACCTTTATACAGTTCTACTTTTTGTCCGGGAAATACTGCCAAAATACTCTCTTCTTCTGGATCTAGTAACCACCCCAACTCAGTGCCGTTTCGCGAACAGTGGAGTAAATTACTCAGCACTTTTGTTTGGCTTTGGTTTGGAGAGAGAATTTCTATCGACCAGTCGGGATTAATGTCAAAGCGGTTAGCAATTCTACCAGACGGCAAAAAAGGAATTCTTTCCCATCGGAATACTGCTACATCTGGCACGATTGATGCCCCGCCAAAAGTGCAGCGCAACTCGGGAAAAGCATTGGCAATTTTCCGAGTTTTCGCTACTTGATTGATAGTCTTGCAGAGCTCACCTTGAAGTACGCTGTGTTCACCTTGAGGCCTGGGCTTCTGAATGATTTGTCCCTCAAGAAATTCTGAGGCCGGTTCAGTTTCAGGAAGTTTGAGGAACTCGTCTAAGGCGGGTTTGGGTTTAACGATCGCAGTCATAGGTTAATTCTCCCGATCCGAGAAACACTGAACGGCACATCACAATTGTAGGCGATCGCTCTTTAATTCCCGCTGCCCTTGTTGCACTTACCTCTTAGCAATTACCTAAGCTGTTCTGCATTTAAATGGTATGTCAAAAAATTTTAAAGTCTTGTGGGGTGGGCGTCCCGCCCGCCCTCAATCTACAATTTAAATGCGCGACAGCTTATTAGCAACTACCTATTACTGATAATTAACAATTCGATCGAAGCTAGCAGCTTCCAAACTCGCACCGCCTACCAGAACCCCGTCAATCTCAGGCATCGCCATAACTTCATCAATATTCTCCGGTTTAACAGAGCCACCGTACTGAATTGGCACGTCAGGATTAGTCAATTTACTGCGAATCAAACCAATAACTCGGTTAGCTTCCTTAGCTTCGCAAGTATCGCCAGTGCCGATCGCCCAAATAGGCTCGTAAGCAATGACCAACTTATTTTGGTCAACATCAACCAAATCTTTTGCCAACTGAGAAAAAATGTGAGCTTCTGTTTCGCCTGCATCTCGCTGCTGCTTGGTTTCCCCAACGCACAGAATCGGAATTAAATCGTATTTCTGAGCAGCTTTCAGCCGCAAATTCACCGTTTCGTCAGTTTCCCCAAAATATTGGCGCCGCTCGCTGTGGCCGATGATGACATAGCGCACACCAAGTTCACTCAGCATTGGCCCGGAAATTTCCCCAGTAAAAGCTCCAGACTCTTGCCAGTGGACGTTCTGAGCACCGAGTCTGATCCGGCTGCCGTGCAAATTTTTCGAGAGGACAGCCAAGGAAGTGAAGGGAACGCAAAGCACGACTTCCCGTTCCTCTGGGGTTTCCGTCAGGCAGGACATGAATCCTTGAAGAAACTCTAGGGATTCTGCCCTAGTTTTGTACATTTTCCAGTTGCCAGCTATAACTATTTTCCGCACTATTTCTTTAAGTCCTTGTCCTTACAACGCAATTTATAGTCTAAAGCTTTAGCGTACCTTTCGATCCTTCATTGCCCAAACTCGATTCGAGCTTGCTCAACTAAGTCAACGGTGACGACTTCGGTTTCGGCTTCGCGGGCCAACTGCTCGATGCGGACGCGAGCTTGTCCCCGGACAAAATAGGGAATATTTTTCAGCTTCGCCTTGGCTTCTGGTGTCCATTTTAGATCGTCGGAAAATTCGGAATCGGGCATGGCGTTTTGAGCGATCGACTACAAGCCTTCATGTATCAGGCTTTGATGGAAAGCCTGGATCTATTAAATTTACCACGAGTTGCGATCGCCCCACACCTTCTCACTCGGCCTTAAATTTGTTGCCTAAAATCGCCGACGCCTCTTGTAAAAGCTGATTCTGCTCTTCTCGAATTGCCTCCAACCTTGTCAAAATATTAGCAAGTCGTTCCTGAGACTCCAAACTGTTTGATTCAACTCCCCTCAATTGTAAAGCTGAATTATTGTTGTATTCTAGATTCTTTGAAACCAAGGAGTTTACAGCCACTCCACCGAAATTACTTACAGATTTAGAGCCAAAACTCAAAACCCCTTGCATAAATTTTACAGGGCTTTGCAGAATAAATAACCAGCCTTTTGCAAACAAGCTACCTAAAGCCTGAAAAAAACCTAAGATACTCAATATAAATAGCAGCAAAATTGCTAAAGATACCAAGGGGTGATTCACCAACCAGAAGACGAGAGGGTGAGAAGCAATCCAATCTTTAATATTACCATTGATAGCACTTTGGATGGCATTTGAAGCGGCATCGCTCATATTTCCCGCCTTGTTAATGCTATCTTCTAATGAAGCCTTAGCCTTTTCTGTAGCTTGATTTACACTTTCTACAGCTTGGCTAGTGCTTTGATTCAGAGTATTGACCGCAGAGTTAGTAGTTTGATTAATCGTTTCTTTCTTCTGTTGCCGCAGAGTGAGAAACAGCATCAACAGCTTTGTTGGTACTTTCACTGACGCGACTAACTGCTTGATTCGTGACTTCCGATATAGAAAGTCTCGCTTTTTCTGTTTTCTCCGCTACAGTACCTAAAGCATTGTTCGTAGCTTGATTAACAGTATTAACGGCTGAATTCGTAGTTTGAGTCAGAGCTTCTTTTGCCTGAGACGCAGTTTCGGAGAGAGAATATTTAGCTTCTGAAACAGAATTCACTGCTTTTCCGACTTGTTCCGTCCAAACTTCTTTCGTTTTTTGAACGCTTTGAGAAAAATTTTGAGAAAAATCAGGGAGTGCTACTGCCATAGTAAGTGATCTCCATCAAGTTAATTTACTCTTTCCCAGGGGTTATAGTATAGCTTCTATTTTTAAGAGTGGGACTTTAGCTAAAAATTGAGCGAGAAATAGAGCTAAGATATATAGAGTCAACTTTTGAGGTTAGTCTCTTTCCTGATGGAATCTGATGAGAGAAAGAGTTTGGACATCCATGCCCCCATGCTTTGAAAGATTGTGCCAACGCTTTGACGATGTGTTCCCGACTCAAGCCCAAAGACAGGAGTTTAGACACTATCTGGGGGGATTATTGGGAGGAAGGAGAGAAAAAACCTATCCCAGCTCGCGCCAAACGCTGTAGATGTTTCTTAATAAAGCTTACGCCTTTTTGCAGTCAGAGCTTCCTGGTGCGAACAAACGCTCACCCAAGGGCGAAGCTATAGGTGATAAGCTGTTCAGCATTTAAATAGAATGTCAACACACAATCTAAGTCTTGTGGGGAGTAGGGGTTGGGCCTAAGAGCCCGCCCTGAATATGCAATTTAAATGCGTGACAGCTTAGTGTGACAATCAGATGTATTCCCTAAAAATAGATCGGACGATCGCTCAAAGATGAGGCAGGAATTTGATGCACATGAAAAAGGCTGAATTAAGTTGAAAAATATAGCATATTGTCCCAGCGACGATCGCGCGATAACTGGCGATCGTTCGTCAAAGCTCGCTCGGCGTTGTAAAAACTGTTTAACGCCCCCAAAAATAATTACATATTTACAAAAATTAGCGCGAGTTACCAGACTTTCTATCTCCCAAAAAAAGCGATAAATTTTAAGTAGACTGTGGTTGGTGGTTTAACAAACCCGACGCTGCCTAAGATGTTGTTGCGGAAGCTTAGCTGGTGTATAATTTATGACATATTTGCCCAATTTTCACTTTCTATCTCAAGCTCAAAATATGCTACGCTAAAATGTTTGCAGAGCTTAAGATACACCCTGACGTATGTATCAATCATTAGAAGACTCAGCCATTTCGACCAACCCATCTACGGCACCGTCCCCTCTAATTCTCATTGTGGATGACGATGCCTTGATTCGTTTGCAACTCCGACTGTATTTACAGAAAGAAAAATACCGCGTGGCCGAAGCTACTGATGGGTTGACAGGGCTAGTAGCTTATGAGGAAGTACATCCAGACCTGATCCTGCTAGATGCAGTGATGCCTACTATGGATGGTTTTGCTTGTTGTCAAAAATTATCTGAAGTGCCTGAGAGCGATCGCCCACCTATTTTGATGATTACTAGCTTAGAAGACAAAGAATCTGTCGATCGAGCGTTTGCAGCGGGAGCGGCTGACTATATCACTAAGCCGATTCACTGGGCTGTTCTGCGACAGAGAGTGCGACGGTTGATTAAGCAATTCCACTTGCAACAGCAACAAACCCTACTTTACAACCAGCTAGAGGCCGCCAATCGACAATTAAAATACCTCGCGTCAATTGACGGTTTGACTCAGATTGCCAATCGCCGTCAGTTTGACCAACAGCTAGAGGAGGAGTGGCGACGCATGACGAGGCAGCAAACTCCTTTGTCACTGATTTTGTGTGATATCGATTTCTTCAAGCCTTACAACGATACTTATGGACACCAAGCAGGGGATCTATGTTTACAGCAAGTTGCGACAGCTCTCAATCGCAGTATTAATCGACCGGGAGATTTAGTAGCACGTTATGGAGGTGAAGAATTTGTAGTTATTTTAGCCGACACAGAGCTTGAGGGCGCCGTCCAAATCGTTAAGCAAATGCAGGCTCGCATCCAAGCTTTAGCAATAGTCCATAAGAGATCTCCGCATCATTGTATTACGCTCAGCTTCGGTATAACCAGTGTGATTCCTAACCAAGAAAACTTACCAGAAACTTTAATTACTGCTGCCGATGCAGCCCTTTATCAAGCCAAAGACCAAGGCCGTAATACTTTTTGTACCAACATTCATACAGTTAATGAATTCACCCGTTAAATCATAAGGGTAAAAACTATGCCTCTCGTCATTTGGAATGATTCGTTAACTATTGGTATTCCCGAAATTGACCGCCAGCATAAACAATTGATCGCTCAACTCAATACCTTAGTGGATGCCATGTTGGCAAACCGTGGAAAGGAAGAAATAAAAGATATTGTATATTTTTTAGACTTGTATGTAGGACAACACTTCGGCTTTGAAGAAAATTGTATGCAAAGATACAAATGCCCAGTTGCATCTAACAATGCAGCGGCGCATACCAAATTTATTAAAACACTGAGTGAAGTTAAACAAGAGCTACAAACCAAAGGATCGAGCCTTTCCTTAGCCATTAAGGTTAATGAACAATTGCTAGATTGGTTCGTGAACCATATTAAAAAAGTCGATCGAGAACTCAAGTCCTGCATAAGTAAGCCTTAATTTTACTCTTAAAGCTTAAATAATCGGTGGTGCGCTCTTCATGGAAAGTGTCAGGTAAATAACAGATCGGGTCTATGGCGCTTTTTTTATCGGAATCAGGTCATATTCAGCAACTAGCGATTATAAAAGTTTATGGGAGGGGCTAGCTCAATGCGTAATAAAAGATGGTTAGGTGCGATCGCCCTTCTCACTGGTGCGGGTGTTCTGGGCAACTATTTCAGTTTGTCTCTTTTCTTTGGGGTTGATTTCCTCTTTGGCAGTATTCCCATACTGATTATTACTTACTACTTCGGCTGGGGCTGGGGAGGCTTGGCTGGTCTAATTGCAGGCAGCTATACTTATATCCTTTGGCATCATCCATACGCCACGATTATTTTGGTAATTGAGGCTCTGTTTGTAGGGTTTCTTTGCAAGCGCAAACAGCCAAATATCCTTTTATTCGATGGGATTTACTGGCTGTTAATTGGAATGCCCCTCGTTTGGCTTTTCTACGGTCAAATGATGCACATGGAGGCGAATCAGACCATCCTCGTTATGTGCAAACAAGCAGTCAACGGCATTTTTAATGCCTTAGTTGCCAGTTTAATCATTTCGTATGCGCCGATTTATCGGTGGATTGGTGCTTCAAAGCATCTCGCCCTCTCTTTACAACAAACTATTTTTCATCTGTTGGTAGCTTTTGTCTTTCTTCCAGGACTGATGCTATTAGTTTTTGATGGTAGAGCCTTGGTGGGTCAAATCCAAACGACGGTGCAAACGGAGTTACGAACAAACGCAAAAAATCTCACTAGCGCAATATCTAGATGGCATCAGCGACATCTCTTAGCTTTGAATACATTAGCTGAAAAATCGCTCATGCCTGAAGCCGCCACTGCTGCTAATACAGCGATTCAATCACCAGATCAGCTACAACAAAACATTAGCCTGATCGAGCAGGTGTTGCCAGATTTCGACAAAATTTATGTGGCCGATTCATCTGGAACCATTTTAGCTACTTCTTCTCCTTTAAATCCAACCCGTCGGCGGTTGATGGAACAAAGCACGGAACATCAATCTCTAATTCCCCTGGCTCAAGAGCGGTTGAGACCTTGGACGAGTCCTATCCACAAAGATATATTAGTGGACGAACCTCATGTAGGATTGAATGTGCCCCTGCAAGTTCAAGGTAATTTTCTTGGGCTGATCCACGGTTCATTACCATTAAGCCAGATCAAATCTCTCTACATTTTCCAGAGAAACAATCAGCAAATACGCATTACATTGCTCGATCAAAACAACCGAGTCATTGCTAGTACTCAACCCGACCAAAAGCTTTTGACCACTTTTGAGGAGTCAAAGGACGGCAGCACTCGCACCTTAGAGGGAACCTTGCAGCAGTGGGTTCCTAGCAAGGGCAAGAATCCGATGATCCGTTGGAAAAATTCTCTGTATATACAGGAATTTACGATTAGCTCCGATCTGGACTGGAAATTACGGTTAGAAATTCCAGCAGCTCCCTATGTAGAAAATTTACAAAATCGCTACAAGGCTGACTTGAGTATTCTACTCCTCGTCACAATGTTGGCATTTTTGTTTGCAACGCTGGTTAGCGAACGACTGGTCAAGCCATTATCCTATTTAGCTCGTGCGACTACTGACTTACCCAACAAGCTTTCAGAAGAAACATTTGAATGGAAACATAGCTCTGTTACTGAAATCAATGACCTTGCTCGCAATTTTCAATTGATGGGGCTCGTACTCAATCAAAAATTTAGGGAGATTCAACACGCCAACGCTACATTAGAACACCGGGTTCAAGAACGAACGCAAAAATTATCCAGAATCAATCGATCTCTCAAAGGTGAAATTAAGAGACGCAAACAAGCCGAAACTGAACTAAGAACAAGAGAGGCGGCGATACGCGCTTTATATGAAGTCACTGCTACCCAAAATCTCAATTTTGAGCAGCGCATCCAAGCGTTGATTGACATGGGATGTCAGAATTTGGCGCTTGAAACTGGCATCTTGGGTCGCGTGCAAGATAACCGTTATGAGGTGATGGTTGTGGGATCGCCTGATGAAGTCCTGAAACCAGGTGATGTCTTTGATATTAAGCAAACTTTGTGCTGTGAAACTTTAGACACAGATGAACCAGTAACCATCCAACATACAGGCACCTCAAAATTTCGTTCCCATCCTGCCTATCTTGCCTTTGGCATGGAAGCTTATATTGGAATACGAGTTTTAGTTGCAGGCAAAGTCTACAGTACCCTCAGCTTTTCTAGTAAATCTCCCCGTGCAGACAGCTTTAAATCTGCCCATCTGGAATTACTGAAGCTGATGGCTCAGTGGATTGGTAGTGAAATCAAACGGCATCAGGCAGAAGTCGCTCTGCAAGCGAGTGAAGAGCGGTGGGAACTCGCCCTACGCGGTAGTAATGATGGGGTATGGGATTGGAACGTCAACACTAATGAAGTATTCTTCTCGGCTCGCTGGAAAGAAATGTTGGGCTACGAAGACCATGAAATTCCCCATCACCTTGACGAATGGAGCAAGCGGGTGCATCCCGACGATCTCGGTGGCGTCTTGCAAATAATTCAAGATCACTTTGAGGGCAAAACTTCCTTTTATATTACAGAACATCGAGTTCTTTGTAAGGATGGGAGCTACAAGTGGATTCTGGCTCGAGGGCAGGCGCTTTCGGATGAAGCGGGCAAAGTTGTCCGTATGACTGGTTCTCAGAGCGATATTACCGATCGCAAAAACTTAGAGCAGGAAATTCAAGCCAGAGAGCAATTATTGAATGCTTTCTTTAAAGGAGCTTCCCTAGCAGGGGTGGGGCTGTGTATCCACGATCGGCAGTTGAGATTTTTACAAATCAATGAGGCACTAGCTGAATTTAATGGCCCCTCTGTGGAGGCTCACTTAGATAAGACAACCGATGAGATTTTGGGGGAATTTGCTCCTGGTGTGAATCCACTATTACAACAGGTTTTAGCAACTGGAAAACCTTCCATCAACTTGGAAATTAGCAAAGAAGTATCCAGTCAAACGGGTGCCAAGCGCCACTGGCTCGTTTCTCACTTTCCCATTTTTAAGGATGCAGAGCAGCCTGTAGCAGTGGGTTGCATTCTAATTGAAATTAGCGATCGCAAACGAGCCGAAGCAGAACTGCAACAAATGAGTGCGGCGCTAGAAAATGCCGTGGCAGGCATTTCTCGGATTGACCCTCAAGGACGCTATATCTCTGTCAATGTGACTTATGCTGCCATCTGCGGATATCAGCCTGAAGAACTGCTAGGGAGGGAGTGGCAAAACACCGTTCATCCTGAAGATGTTGAGAAGATGGTGGCTGCTTATGAGCAAATGTTGAGAGACGGCAGAGTCGAAGCGGAAGCTAGGGGAATGCGAAAAAATGGCTCTAGCTTCTATAAACAACTGGTGATGGTCTCTACTTATGACGAGCAAAATGTCTTTGTGGGGCATCACTGCTTCATGAAGGATATTACCGATCGCAAGGAGGCAGAAGAAGCACTACAGCGACAGTTGCAAAAAGCCCTACTGCTGAAGCAAATTACCCAAGAAATTCGTCAAAGCCTCAATGCTCAGCAGATATTTGAAACGGCTGCTATTGAGATTGGGCAAACTTTTGGAGTCAGTCGCTGCTTAATTAGCACATACCAGGACAATCCACTGCCTCAGTTTCCTGTCGTTGCAGAGTATCTAGGAGTGGGATATGGGCCCAGCGGGGAGCATGACCTTCTGGCGGCCAGTCCTGCTTATACAAAACGGTTGATGGCTCAAGATGAAGCGCTCGCCTCCCCAGATGTCTACTGCGATTCATTGCTGATCTGTGCTCATTCAATTTGTACCAGTCTCAATTTGAGATCGACATTAGCAGTGCGAACCTCTTACCAAGGAGAACCGAATGGTGCCATTTGTTTGCACCAGTGCGATCGCTACCGTAATTGGACTGCCGATCAAGTGGAGTTGCTAGAATCAGTGGCGACTCAAGTAGGAATTGCCCTAGCTCAAGCCCAATTACTAGAGCAAGAAACTCGACAACGAGAAGAATTAACTCTGAAAAACTTTGCCCTGGAGCAAACTAGACGGGAAGCAGAAGCAGCGAGCCGAGCCAAAAGTGAGTTTCTGGCGATGATGAGCCATGAAATTCGCACTCCCATGAATGCGGTTATTGGTATGACGGGACTACTGCTGGATACAGAACTCAAGGCTCAACAGCGAGACTTTATCGAGACGATTCGCAATAGTGGGGATACCCTCCTGAGTATCATCAACGACATCCTGGACTTCTCCAAAATTGAGTCGGGCAAGCTGGAGCTAGAAATACATCCCTTGAGCTTGAGAGATTGCATAGAAGGTGCGATCGACCAACTTGCAGTTAAAGCAGATGAGAAGGATATTGAGTTGGGCTACCTCATCCAGCCTCAGACTCCTAAGTTCATTTTGGGTGATGTCACCCGTCTCCGTCAGATTCTAGTTAACTTGCTCAACAATGCGATTAAGTTTACTGAAACTGGGGAAGTTACCATTTCCGTAGAAGCCTCTCTAGTTGATTCGGACAAAACAATTTCTGAACGAGAGAACTTGTCAGAAAGCTTGTACGAAATCCAGTTTGCCATTCAAGACACAGGCATTGGTATTCCAGCCAACCGGCTCGATCGACTGTTCAAGTCTTTTAGTCAAGTAGATGCTTCGACGACTCGGCAGTATGGAGGGACTGGTTTAGGTCTGGCGATTAGTAAGCGACTTACTGAAACTATGAACGGCACGATCTGGGTTGAGAGCGGAGGCCACGTCGGAGGAACCCCTTCACCAAAATGGCAAGCAGCTAAGCTTAATCGAGTCACAATGGGTTCTACCTTCTACTTCACGATTGTCGCATCCTCTGTTGCTACTGAGTTAGCAGAACCGATGGAAATGCTACCAGAACTATCTGGCAAGCGTTTATTAATAGTGGATGACCAGCCCACTAACCGACAAATTCTGACGTTGCAAGCAGAGAGTTGGGGGATGCAGAGTCTGGCTGCCCCATCGGCTGCGGAAGCGCTCAACTGGCTTGAGAGTGGAGAAGCGTTTGATCTCGCTATTTTAGATATGCAAATGCCACAAATGGACGGCCTCACACTCGCCTCAGCCATCCACCAGCATCCTAAGTGCCACCGTTTACCCCTAGTGTTGCTGACTTCAATGGGCTACCCAGAAGCGAGTTCTTCAGCGCTCTCCACCCACTTTGCCGCTTGTTTAAGCAAACCCATCAAACAATCCCAGCTCTATCAAATACTGATCCATGTGCTACAAGCTCAACCGAAAAAAGTTCAACAACAGCTCCCTATATCTGTCGAGGATGATATGAAACTTGCCCAGAGACTCCCACTGCGAATTCTTTTAGCAGAAGATCATCTGGTAAATCAGAAGGTGGCACTGCTGCTGTTAGAGCGTTTGGGATACCGGGCCGATATTGCTGCCAATGGATTGGAAGTTTTGGAAGCCCTGAATCGCCAGCCTTATGATGTAGTGCTGATGGATGTACAAATGCCAGAGATGGATGGACTAGAAGCCAGCCGTCGTATTTGCCAGCAGTGGCCGGCTCATACTCGTCCCTGGATTATTGCAATGACGGCAAATGCCATGCAGGGCGATCGCCAGGTTTGTCTTGATGCTGGCATGAATGACTATATCACTAAACCAATTCGACTAGAGGCTCTCAACCAAGCGCTGAGTCAGTGTCAACCCAACCCGGAACCGCAACAGGCCCAAAAGGAGGAATCAGATAGTAACAAGCCAAAAATTGATAGGCCAGCGGTTAACCTTACAGAACTGCAAGCCTTCTGTAGCAGCATCGATCAAGATTCAACCGAGATTTTGAGCTTGCTAGCTAACTGCTACTTGGAGGAAGGTCTAAAGTTGCTAGAAGCTATGAAATTAGCGATCGCCCAAGGGGATACTCAAGCCCTAAACCGAGCGGCCCATACCCTCAAAGGCAGTAGTGCGAATCTCAGCGCGGCTCCTCTGGCCCACCTTTGTGCCACGTTAGAAGTCATCAGTACCTCTGGTCAACTCGATCGAGCCTCCTCCCTATTTGCTCAAATCGAGGTTGAGTACGATCGTGTCAAGAATACTCTCCAACAAGAACTACAAAAAAGCGAAACTAATCTATGAAAGTCACGTGAACAAACCTGACGGTCAACTGACTACAGTTAGACCGCAGGCTTCTTTTTCCTTTTTTTTCTCAGGCTTTTTATAGTGAGGTAGTTCCACCCCCACTTGCTAATATAGTATCAGAGTATTTCCCCAGCATCTTGGGGTATAAAAGAATAATTGTCGGTTTCGGTACCGAAACCCGACGAGCCTTTCATCACGCGGGCGTAATTCCCAACGGGGTACGGGGCACAGCGCTCTGATTAATCCCCTCTAAATATACGCCCGGGACTTCCCGGCTGGTAGTTAAAAAATGGCTAATAAACTCTTTGAGCGAGGATTTTTGGACTCTTTTTAATGCTCGAATAGTTACCGATTTAGTGGCTGCCTAGCTTTATACTGTCTCCGAAGTGACAAAAGAGAGATGATGACTAATGACTAATGACTAATGACTAATGACTAATGACTAATGACTAATGACTAATGACTAATGACTAATGACTGCTGTCGAAGCGGAATCTCGATCGCAAACTCAGTACCTTTCCCCAATTCCGAATTGCATTTTAAAACGCCGCCGTGTTTCTCTACCACAATTTGGTAACTAATTGACAGTCCCAATCCAGTACCTTTTCCCACTGCCTTAGTCGTGAAAAAAGGGTCAAATATGCGTTGTCTCATAGATTCCGAAATTCCCGTACCGTTATCAGAAATCCGAATCACCGCGCTAGGAATAGTACCATTAAGTTGACCGACAGCAGTAGAGATTTTAATTTGAGGAGCTACAGATTGACCAGCGAGCAACTTGTGCGATTCCAAAGCATCGATCGCATTCCCGATTACATTCATAAACACCTGATTCAACTGTCCAGCATAACACTCAACTCGAGGCAAAATGCCGTATTCTTTCACTAGCACAATGTTTGCACCGTCCGCATTAGATTTCAGTCTGTGCTGTAAAATTAACAGCGTGCTGTCAATGCCCTCGTGAATATCAACCGCCTTCATTTGACTTTCGTCAAGACGAGAGAAATTCCTTAAAGACAGAACTATTTGACGGATGCGATCGGCTCCCACCTTCATTGACGATAGCAATTTTGGCAAATCTTCTAGCAGAAATTCCAAGTCAATATCTTCACTCAATTTGTCTATTTCAGGACTATAAGCGGGATATTGCTGCTGGTAAAGTTCCAACAAACTCAGTAAGCTAGCAGTATATTCACTAGCGTGATTGAGATTGCCGTAAATAAAATTAACTGGATTGTTAATTTCGTGAGCAATCCCGGCTACCAGTTGCCCCAAACCAGACATTTTTTCCGTTTGAATCAATTGAGCTTGAGTGTGCTGCAAATCTTTTAAACTTTGAGCGATTTGTTCTGCTTGGCGTCTGGTTTGAGCCAGCAACTCGGCTTGTTGGATAGCTACCCCTAATTGATTGGCAATCTGAGCTAAAAAGTTAACTTCTGAACTTTCCCAACAGCGGGGCCCAGAATGTTGATACGCTGTCAGCAAACCCCAAAGTTCTTTTCCTACAAAAATAGGCGCGCTCGCATAAGCCTTCACCTGAAATTGCTCTAAAATACCGACAACACACTCCGATTGGCAAACTTGATAGATATCGTCAACGGCTAGAGTTTCATTATTGGCATATCTGCCGCCTCGGTTTGACTGCAAATAAGTATCTTGCCAAACCGTACTGATACCTTCCCCTACCAATTTTATCCAGCCATCTTTCACAAACTCGGCGACATAATGGCCGCTCCAATCAGGATTAAATTGATAGACAGCAATTCTATCAACTTGCATAAACTGACAAACTTCTTGGGTTGCAGTCTTAAAAATCGCGTTGATATCGAGAGATTCTCGAATCTTGGCCACCACTTCAAACAGTATCCGCTGTTGCTCTGCTGCCCACTGCAACTCGATAGTTTGCTGCCGCGTTTTAGCAAGCAAATCTGCTTGTTCTAATGCTACGCTCAACTGAGCTCCGACTTGCGTAGCAAACTGGATTTCCGAAGTGTTCCAATTGCGGGAACTGCCGCACTGGTGCACGCACAGCAAGCCCCAGAGTTCGCTGCCATT
Organism: Microcoleus sp. T3_D1; assembly: GCF_036700405.1. Lineage (NCBI taxonomy): Bacteria > Bacillati > Cyanobacteriota > Cyanophyceae > Oscillatoriales > Microcoleaceae > Microcoleus > Microcoleus sp. T3_D1. The sequence continues at coordinate 4,501 of NZ_JAUBOV010000050.1, read as the reverse complement.
CATCATCGGCATAATCACCTGAGCTCTAATTTGAAATTGAGCTAAAATAGCAGCGTGGCAGTCGGATAGTCCCGCCGTTTCGATATCTGGCAGCACTTGAATGCGTCCCTGGCTGTATTTATTTGCATAGTTCTCTCCCAAACAACGATCGCGAACTTTCACATCCATTGCTGAAGGAAAATCTGGCAAAACATCTTCGGTAATAAATTCGCCTTCATTAAACTTTGAACTTGGATCGAAGCGATAAATCCCAACTCTATCTGCATTTAAAATCCGCCGCAGTTCGGTAGTTGTGGTGCTAAAAATTGTATCTAAATCGAGAGATTGTCGAATCTTAGCAACTACCTCAAACAATATTCGCTCCTGCTCTGCTGCCCGCTGCAACTCAACTGCTTGCTGCTGAGTGTGAGCGAGCAAATCTGCTTGTTCTAAAGCGATGCTTAGCTGAGCGGAAATTTGGGTAGCAAACTTAATTTCGGAAGATTCCCAATTGCGGGGAGCCGAACATTGGTGTATGCACAGCAACCCCCAAAGGTGGTTGCCTTTCATAATCGGTGCAACTAAAGTAGCTTTGACCTGAAATTGCTCCAAGACTTGCTCAAAGCAATCTTGCAGTCCGGCTTGTCTGATGTCGGACATGGCGTGAACTCGCCCCTGAGAGTAGAGATTGGCGTAGTTTTCTCCAAAACAGCGATCGTGCACTTTGACTGCCATTGCTGACACAAAATCTGGCAAAACATCTTCGGACACGAATTCGCCGTCGTTAAATTCTGATGCGGCATCGAAGCGGTAAACCGCCACTCGATCGGCATTTAAAGCCCGCCGCACTTCCTGGGACATCGTGCTAAAAATCTTGTTCAAGTCGAGGGATTTCCGCATTTTTGCCACCACTTCAAACAGCACTCGCTGCTGTTTGGTCAACTGCTGTAGTTGAGCGGTGCGCTTTTGAACTTGATTTTCTAAATTTGTGTTAAGTGCCTCTATTTGTTGATCGAGTTGGTAGTGGTTAATAGCATTGGAAAAGTGGTTGCCAAAAATTAGGAGCAATTCAATTTCTTCAGCATTCCAGTCGCGAATTTGGGCAGTTTTTGACTCTTTCCACGCTTCAAAAGATATCCGAGATTGGGCGAGCCGCTCGTCGCTATCAAACTGTCTCGCCCAGAGAGTTTCGGTGTCAAATTCTTCTCTAAAAATGGTCAAGTAACCAAATATGTGCTGGCGGGTTCTGAGCGGCACGATTAAAATGCTGCGAATTTTGGTCGATCGGAATGCAGGTTGCAGGCTTCTCAAACTGCTAATTTGGTACAAGTCGGGAATTGCCCAAACCTGTTGCTCGCCGGATTTAAAATATTCGTGCCAGACGCTGTATTGCTCAACCTGCGGGTATTTGGCCGAAATTGGCATCTTCGGCCCTGAGCCGCAAGTGTAGACTGTGAGTTCGCCAGTGGAGTTATCCGAATAGGGAACTAGATTCGTAACTTTGCTGCTGTCGGAAATGAATGGCGTGGCGAAAATGCACAGCCTGCCGCCGGCTGCATCTAGTGCTGCTACCGATTCGGCCAAAGCTGTTTGGAGTTCAATCGTCGGCTGGGAGTTAAGGGCTGCGGCGACGCGGTTGACGGCAGATTCCCGTTGAGCTTTCGCCCTCGCTCTGGCGAGGAGGGTTGATTGGGCTATGGCGACGCCGAGCTGATCTGCCACCGTCTGAACGCCTTGGAGTTCGTTTTCTGTCACACTCCGGGACTCGGAGTGGTGAGATACCAACAACCCCCAGAATTCTTCGCCGTGAAAAATTGGTACTACCAAGCAAGCCTTGACGCCCAGTGCGCTCAAGTATTCAGCGTGGCAGGGGTCAACCGCGCGAAAGCGCATTTCGTCGGGCAGCAGTTGGCCGGAAACCGCCTCGCGACGCGGACTTTGGCCTAGCAGCCCGGAATCTATATCGACGATCGATCGCACCTGTAGTTGCGCGAACATTTCGCGGGCGTGAGGGGGAATATCGTCTCCTGGAAAATGCAGCCCCAATAGGGATGGCAAGCGGTTGCCGTTAATTGATTCGGCAATCACTTCACCGCTACCGTCGCTATGAAATTTGTAGATTTTTACCCTGTCTGTTCCCAAGAAGGATTGAACTTCCGCTGCTGTTGCGCTCAGAATTTCGGGTAGTTCTAGAGAGCGGCGAATGCGGTTGGCGATGCGTTCGAGCAAATTTGCTCGATCGAACCTCACCTTGACATTTTCGATCTTTAATGAGTCCATTATTAATCTTTTGCTTTCCTAGCAATAATAGTAAGCGGCCCAAAATTTTTGTGCCTGTTAAAAAATTCGGCAAGCACAGCCATTTAATAAAATATAAATATCCTGATGGCGATCGTCGATTAGTTTTGCACCTGTAGCGATCTGCCTTAAAATTGCAACTTTCCATTGCAACTTTCCATTGTGTGGGATTACAACTTTTGTACTTTAAATATAAACTTTGTACAGCCTGCCTTGCAAGCTCTTTACCCCAACGGATTAAAATTGTCAAGTTTCAAGACTTGCAGAGTCATTCACCGCCACCGATGAAGGTCGCACCGAAATATCTCAGTCCTGGATGCAAAAGCTGGCTGAGGAACGAGCTTACAGAAAGAAACAGCATGGAATTCAAAAGGTTAACTCAGAAATAGGGTTTCTACCTCTAGGATTGTATCTGCTGCTAGCGGGCTGGGAGAATGGTCGATCGACAATCCGCAGCTTTTTCAGATATGGGAGCAAAAAAAAGCTCCTGCCGTTAAGCAGGAGCCTTTTTTGATTAGACAATCAAATCAGGAATAAACTCGATCGATTAGTCTAAGTCTGGCATAGCCAGCACTGGTTCATTTTCGCGATCGATACCCTTCTCAAAGCCAGCGACAGCCGCGCGAGCGCGACCAGCGTGCCACAAGTGGCCGACCAAGAAGAAGAAACCCACCACGAAGTGGAAACAGGCCAACCAAGAACGAGGAGACGTGAAGTTAAACGAGTTAACTTCAGTTGCCACGCCGCCCACAGAGTTCAAAGAACCCAAAGGAGCGTGAGTCATGTACTCAGCCGCGCGGCGAGCTTGCCAAGGCTGAATATCGTTTTTGATTTTGTTCAAGTCCAAACCGTTAGTACCGCGCAGGGGTTCCAACCAAGGGCCTTGGAAATCCCAGAAACGCATCGTTTCACCGCCGAAAATGATTTCGCCAGTAGGAGAGCGCATCAGGTACTTACCCAGACCGGTAGGGCCTTGTGCAGAGCCGACGTTAGCACCCAAGCGTTGGTCGCGGATCAGGAAGGTCAAAGCTTGTGCTTGAGAAGCTTCCGGGCCCGTCGGGCCGTAAAATTCGCTAGGGTAAGCAGTGTTGTTGAACCAGACAAAGCAGGCGGCGATGAAACCCATCAGGGACAAAGCGCCCAAGCTGTAAGACAGGTAAGCTTCACCAGACCAGATTAAGGCGCGGCGAGCCCAGCCGAAAGGCTTGGTCAAAATGTGCCAAACACCGCCACCGATACAAATCAGGCCAACCCAGATGTGACCGCCGATGATATCTTCCATGTTGTTGACGCTGACAATCCAGCCTTCGCCACCAAAAGGAGAGCGAGTCAAGTAGCCAAAAATCACAGCCGGATTCAGAGTGGGGTTCGTGATAATACGCACGTCGCCGCCGCCCGGAGCCCAAGTGTCATAGACACCGCCGAAGAACATGGCTTTAGCTACCAGCAGCAAAGCGCCGCATCCCAACAGAATCAGGTGGTAGCCGATGATGTTGGTCATCTGGTTCTTGTCTTTCCAGTCGTAGCCGAAGAACGAAGAGTATTCTTCGAGAATTTCCGGGCCGCGAACGGCGTGATAAATGCCGCCCAAACCGAGAACAGCAGATGAAATCAAGTGAAGAACGCCAACGACGAAGAACGGGAAGATATCAGTGACTTCACCGCCGGGGCCTACGCCCCAACCCAAAGTAGCGACGTGGGGCATCAAAATTAAGCCCTGTTCGTACATGGGCTTTTCTGGGATAAAGTGAGCGACTTCAAACAAAGTCATTGCACCGGCCCAGAACACGATCAAACCAGAGTGAGCGACGTGGGCGCCCAGCAGTTTGCCGGAGAGATTGATTAAACGAGCGTTGCCAGACCACCAAGCGAACCCGGAGGATTCTTGGTCGCGACCGCTTGCGTAGGAATTAGAGAGCGTTACCACCCGGTAGAACCTCCAACGATTTTAGATTTTGGATTTTGGGTTTTTTTGTTCCCCAGTAGGACACGGGAGTACCGCACCTGCGCCGGGGAATTGGGATTTGGATTTCAGATTAATTTAAAAAAATAAAATTAATCTGAAATCCAAATCCTGATTTTTTTAAAGTGCGTTACCGCGAGGCAGAACTTCTTCAGGGAAGATGAAGTTTTCGTGGGGTTGGTCAGTCGGAGCCATCCAAGCACGAATGCCTTCGTTAAGCAGAATGTTCTTAGTGTAGAACGTTTCAAACTCAGGATCTTC